>JAGVEK010000028.1 GCA_020058315.1 Candidatus Zixiibacteriota bacterium | reverse complement strand
GTGCCGCTCAGGCGAGTGTGCCGGCGTTTCGGCGTATCCTGAAGCGCGTGCCACGTAAGCCGGTTGCCCATGAGGGCGACCGGATCGAGTCCACGTGACCTGGTGAGGCAGGGTGTTGATCTCCGACCTCGTTGTCCCCGTGGCTATCGATCGCGAGGCCCTGGTGAATGTTGTCTACTCAACCGGTGATCACCAATCGCTGCTCCGGCCCATCGAACACGACGCGAAGACGGCTGAGGATGTCCCGGCCGACCAACACGTCGAATCCGGCCCAGGGCACCTCTTGGATCACGGCCACGCGGATGACATGGGCAGGCAGCGCGCCGATGCCGATGCCGAAGGCGGCGAGGCCGATCCAGCCATGCACGTTCCCGCCTGCTGTGGTCAACCTGCCAGTGCCGACTCGAGCCAGACGAAGCGGCCCGGCAGCAGCCTCCCCGAGCATCCGTTCGCGTGGCTCCCGTGTCGATGAGCCCTCGCAGCGAGTATGAAATGCCAGCCGAACGGATACGGATCGGGACGATGGGGCCGAGTTGAAGGAAGTCACGTCGACCGCGAAGCGGCAACACGCCGCCCTCTATGCTGCTCTGTCTACGTCCTTTACGCCACTGAGCGGGATTCCGGATATCCCAGGGCAATACAGAACTTCCGGTGAAATCCGGGTTTTCGTTGGGTTGATGGGCAGAGTTCTCAACAGCGCTGTCCTCACCTCAAGCCGCAGCCTGCGCTCAGCGAGGGAGTGGTGGCTGGAGTTCGGCCTTGTGTTGGTCTCGTCGCAAAACGCAAAAACCACGGACAAATCCGTGGTTTTTGCGTTGGTGATCCTTAGAGGACTTGAACCTCTGACCCCTACCATGTCAATTTTAGAGGACCAATAAATACAAGTAATTGATTTAACATGTCTTATGTCGCAAACCGCCACCCCCTAAGCACCTCCATCCATGGAAGCCACCGGAAGTGGCCGGAAGTCAGCGGACGCAACAGCTGCAACTGCTGCATGAAATACATGGCCATATGGACCCACTCGCCCGGGGCCCCTGCTCGGACCTGCCAGCGCCTGGCCAGGGTGGGCTAATCGACGTAACTCATTAACTGTATTAGAGCTTGTCTGAACGGCAAAGAAGTCCTTGCGAAGTCCACGCTTCATGTGGTACAATGGCATTCCCTCTGAAACCGGCCGGGCTTGATCCCCCGCCCAGGTTACCTAGTTTGCGTCCCTTCAAAGGCCTCCCGGTCATCCGATAGTATGCGAACCACACCAAAAAGAACTATAAACCACATGCTGGCTTCATGTTAGTGGGCAGCTTGCACATCATGGCTCGACTCCCTTTCTGTGCAGCGCTGATCGCCCTTGGTGTTGCTGGATGCGCCGGACGGCCTGTTGGTAGCCCTGCTGCTAAGGACCCTATTGCCCCGGGGTCTGCCCAGGACTCCCCGATAGTTGTAGTTCCGACCCAAGCCCCAGCGGCTCAGTCATTAGACCCAGCAACTCCCCGCCCGATGTCGGCGATAGCGCTACCGGTGGCCCTGGATCCGCAGAAGCGCCCGGATGCCTATGCGCCGACGATCACACCGGCTGCATTCGATATCGCCTCCTACCACCGCGACCCAGTTGCCTACTGCTCCGAGGCTGTCCCCGGCCGCTGCTGGCAGGTCGCTCAGCCTTCACCGACTACGCCGCTGCTGGCGGTGGTGGGCGCAACGGCATTTTCCTGCCCGGTTGGACAGTCGGTTGTTCTGCGCGCCCGAACCGAGCCTGGCGCCCCTCTATCCATCACGTCCTTTGGTCTGGGGGTGTTCCCCGCCAACGGCCAGACCTCCATCTCCGTTCAGGCTGACGCCGAGGGCGTCGCTAGTGCCGAGTTCGGGATCACCACCGGCACCGCCGGTAATGTCAATCTCACCGCCGGCAGCCCAGTGCGCGCCGGCACCCTCCAGTTCCTCGTCCACGTCGTTGAAGGAAAGCTGCAGCCATGAAGAATTCGATCAGTCGTCTTGCCATCCTTATGGTTTTGTGCATTGGCTCGGCGTACGCGGCACAGGCCATGAGCATCACCGACATACTAGCGATGATCAAGCGGTGGCCGCTTCCGTCCTGCAATAACAATCAGGTTTGCTGCTGCTATTGCGATCCATCCACCGGCATTAGCTATCTGGTGTGCGTTGATAAAAATGGAAACACCACAAAGAAGAAGAGCAAGAAATGTGGCAAGAGCGACGTGTGCTTCGCTGGCGGATCCCTGGTAGCGCCGAACCTGCGCTACCGCCACGTCGCTTTCGACTATCGGGCTCCTACCTTACCGGAAGGGTGCTCCAGCTGCGGCAATGCCAGCATCGCCGGAGTCGATGGGCCTGCGGGCCTCGCTGTCACTCGTTTGCACATCATCGACACAGACCAAGTCTGGAGCTTTGGCAACAACTGGGGCATGACCTGGGACGTCTGGTTGCGCGTCTATAACCCGGGCGAAGTTGCCTCGGGCCGCCCGACAGGCGTACCGGGCTATCAGGTATTGATCTCGCAACCGATGTTGCAGCCGATCGACTTCTTGGTTGGTGTCGATGGCGCCAACACCGGCACCTTCGCTGATCCGAAAAGCGCCTTCATCCGCAGTCTGCGCTTCTTCGACGCCTCCGGGACGCTGGTTGCCAATCCGACCCTGGGCAGGACAGCCATCCTGGACGCCTGGAACGGCAATCATTTCGAGTTCGAGGTCTATGAGGAATCCCCCGGCGTGACCCTGTCCCGCATGACCCGGTTCGTTGATC
>JAGVEK010000183.1 GCA_020058315.1 Candidatus Zixiibacteriota bacterium | reverse complement strand
GTCGATTCCACGTGCCGCGATATCGGTGGCAACCAGCACCTGAAAGCGTCCGTTCTTGAATCCATCGAGCGCTTCGGTGCGTTGATTCTGACTGCGATTGCCGTGGATCCTTTCGCACGCCACGCCTTTGCGCTGGAGAAACTCCGCCAGACGGTTGGCGCGGTGCTTGGTGCGTGTAAATACAAGCGCGCTCTTGATCGAGCCGCGCTGCAGAAGCTCCAGGAGCAATGCCGTTTTCAGATCCTTGCGCGCGGGGTAGATCGCCTGAGTGATTCCAATTGCGGGTTCGGGCTTGCGGTCAATATTGATGCCTACCGGGTTGTCCAGCATCTCTCTGGAAAGGGTGACAATCGGCGGCGGCAGGGTCGCGGAGAAGAAGAGCGTCTGACGCGGCGGAGGCAGATGATCGAGAATACGCCGTACGTCCGGCAGAAAACCCATGTCGAGCATCCGGTCGGCTTCGTCCAATACCAGGATCTCCAGGCTGGCAAGTTTCGCATACGAGTACTGGAAGTGGTCCAACAACCGCCCCGGCGTGGCCACAATCACATCGACGCCACGACGGAAGGCATCTTCCTGCGGTTTCATCCCGACACCGCCAAAGACGGCGGCGCCTTTCAAGGTCGTGTGAGCGGCCATCGATTTGAGATGGTCGGCGATTTGCGCCGCCAGTTCACGCGTGGGAGTCAGGATCAACGCGCGCGTGGTGCCGCGTTTCTTGCCTATGAACTGGTGGAGAATCGGCAGCACGAAGGCGGCGGTCTTGCCGGAACCGGTCATCGCACAGGCCAGAACATCGCGACCTTCCAGGGCCGGGGGGATCGCGTCTTTCTGGATCGGCGTGGCGTCGGTGAAACCCATATCCGCCACGCCACGCAGTAGATCAGGGTGTAGTGCAAATGCAGAGAACTTGGTCATACTTCAATCATCCTATCTGGCAACCCCCGCCGACAGGTGATTCGACCAGCGAATGCACGTTCAGCTTGGTGCTGTCAATTAAAGCCCTGCCGGCGCCAAACGGCCGACAGTTATAGAATCATTATACGATAAGATTGGGGAGAATGCAGGCGAAATCGGAGGGTGGGACGCGGGTGCGATGAGATCTGCAAGATCCTCTTCACCCAATCCAGAGTATGACGAATCTGTCGTCACATCCCATGCCATGGCTGACAAAATCCCATCTTTGTGCGGCGCCGGTAGCGAATTGGGACTTAACGTGGTATAATTGCGGATGAGGAGTCGGTAACCATGAGATTCGCGAAAGCGGCCCACACCATTGCCCTACTGTCGATTTGCTGTATCACCGCGAGTGGTTGCGGCAAAGGATCATCGTCCCAAGCCAGTCGAAACCCTGGCCGCGGTGGTGCTGCTTCCTCTGTAGAGGTCGTGGTCATTCGCACCCAATCATTGAAAAACACGATCTCGGCCACCGGCACGCTCCTGGCCAATGAGGAAGTGGCGCTCCGCCCGGAGATATCCGGCCTCGTGACCGGCATCTTCTTCGAGGAAGGGCAGAAGGTCGGGAAGACTGCGGTGATGCTGAAGATCAATGACCGCGAACTCCAGGCGCAAGTGAAACGCAAGTCACTGGAGGAAAAGCTCAGCAGCGCTGAAGAGCAGCGCAAACACCGCCTATTCGAGATCAAAGGCATCAGCCAGGAGGAGTACGACAAGTCACTCAATGCGCTTAGGATCATTCAGGCCGAGCGTGAGGTGCTCGAATCGCAACTCGCCAAAACCGAGATCCGGGCGCCGTTCGACGGTATTGTTGGCCTGCGCTATGTGAGTGAAGGCAGCTATGTGTCACCGAGCATGCTGGTGGCGACCATGCAGGATACGGATCCGATGAAGGTGGAATTCGCGGTGCCGGAAAAGTACGCCCGGCAATTGAAGGATGGCGCCGAGGCACGAGTGCGCGCCGGCGATTCGCCGGACGAACGCAAGGGGATCATCTACGCGATCGAATCCAAGATCGATCCGGGCACGCGCACGATCAAAGCACGCGCACGCATTCCCAATCCGGACGGTGCGTTGATCCCCGGCGCCTTCGCCCGGGTGGAAATCATGCTCGAAGAAATCCCTGATGCCATCCTCATACCCGCCGGCGCCATTATTCCTGAATTGGCCGGCCAGAAGGTCTATGTCTGCATTGATGGCCAGGCCAAGTCAGTCCCCGTCCTCACGGGATTGAGAACCGAGAAAGACATTCAGATCACTTCCGGCCTGAGCGTCAACGACACCCTGATCGTCACCGGATTGCTGCAATTGACCGAAGGAAAGCGGGTGCAGCCCAAACCGTACATCAATTGACGAGATTCGATCTATCAATCTCCCTTGTGCCCGGCAGAATCGTAAAACCGTTACAATGAACATCTCCTCACTCTGCATCAACCGTCCGGTCCTGGCGATCGTCATGTCCATCTTCATCGTCCTGTTCGGACTGATTGGCTTCGCTTTTCTCGGAGTGCGTGAATACCCGAGCGTCGATCCGCCGGTCATCACGGTGAGTACCGGTTACACCGGCGCCAATGCCGATGTGATCGAATCGCAGATCACCGAGCCTCTGGAGGAATCAATCAACGGGATCGCAGGGATTCGATCGCTGCGGTCGACCAGCAGCGACGGCCGCAGCTCGATCACCGTCGAGTTCGAGCTGGGAGTCAATATGGAGGACGCCGCCAATGACGTCCGCGACCGTGTCTCCCGCGCCGTCCACGATCTGCCGCCCGATATTGATGCTCCTACCGTCTCCAAGTCGGACGCCGACGCCAATCCGATTATCTCGCTCGCCGTCCGAAGCGACAAGCGCTCGCTTCTCGACTTGACGGCTCTCGCCAACAATGTCTTCAAGGAACGGTTGCAGACAATTCCCGGCGTGAGTGACGTGAGCGTCTGGGGCGAGAAGAAATACGCCATGAAGCTCCTGATCGATCCGGCGCGGCTGGCGGCGCATGGTTTGACACCCCTGGACGTGCGTAACGCCCTGACACGCGAGAATGTCGAACTCCCGTCCGGGCGCATCGAAGGCTACTCCACAGAGCTTTCCATCAGGACTTTTGGCCGGCTGTCCACACCGGCGGAATTCAACGATCTGATCATCAAGGAAACCGGCGGACTGGTTGTCAAGATGCGCGATGTCGGCGAGGCGGTGCTCGCGCCCGAGAATGAACGCTCGATCCTGCGCGGCGATGGAGGCGCTCCCATGGTTGGTGTCGTCGTCATCCCCCAGCCCGGATCCAACCATATCG
>JAGVEK010000231.1 GCA_020058315.1 Candidatus Zixiibacteriota bacterium | reverse complement strand
GCTGTCCCCGGCACGTGATAAACAACGGGGGAAAGGGGGCGTGTGCCCAAAAACGCCACGCACACCCCACGATCAGCCATAAATCTGCCACCACCGCCAGAATCCATCGCATCGACGACCGCCTGACGCCGACGGACACCCTCATGAAATATCCGGGCTAATGCGCGACGTTGTGCGGAGTTACGTTGGAATACTGCTTGGGAGTTTGTTTTCGAATAATGGTGGTCTTGTAAGTCGTTGCAGGTTACGGGCTTCGAAAACAGCTCCCCGGGCCGGACTCGAACCAGCGACAAGGCGGTTAACAGCCGCCTGCTCTACCAACTGAGCTACCGGGGAAGCGGACTCCCACAAACGCCACAATCAATTGATTTTGTCGGCAGAATCAAGCCGAATCTCGCGCCCGGGCGGTCAGCGAATGGCCTTGAGAAGCATACGAATGAGCGGAAACAAGAACACGATCAGCAGCAGCAGGGCGACCCAGAGACGCCATGGGCGGTTGGACGGCTTCCCCGCGAACTCGTAGCCGCAAATGAAACACCGATCCATGTCGGACGGGATTTCAGACGCACACGACGGGCAGTCTCGTTTTCCAGCCATCAAACCCAGCTCTTCCGGCACTTCGGCCACGAAAGTGCGTCGTCGCCCGCCGCAGGCGGGCTTGTCAGCACCGTCCTACAGCGGATCGACAATGCCATCGGCGATCAGGCCCGCCTCTTCCAGCCTGTCCTCCGGGACACAGAGTGTCATATGGGGCGGTACCGCTTCCACCAGTCCGGTGCCGGTGCCAAAGATCTCCGAACCCCGGATGATTGCGGGGATACCTTCATTGGAAAGCGCCTCCTGGACCATTTCCGCGTGAATGCGTGACGGGTAGGAGCGCAGGGGCACAAAAGTGACCCTGTCGAGATCGCCCGGCTGCGGTTCTGGCGGGAGAGTGTCAACCAACCCCACGCCGCAGTCGGCGCACTCGGTAAAACCAACCCTGTACTCACACTTGCATTTCGGGCAGAATGGCATGTCGGTCTCCTCGCAGGGGCAGATGGGATTGATCCCCGGACATTCTACGTGAGTTTGCTCTCTTTATCAATTGGCGAAGTACGCACAAACAGTGACAGGACAGACCGGCATGTGGCCGGGCCCCCCAAGGTTGGCCGTTCCCGCAACGATGGGCTGCGTCCTCTCCGCTCACGAGCCGTTGCCCAAGGCATTCGATCCAACCCTATTCTTCTGCCACTGCCTTGAAAACAAATCCATCGGCCGCCTTCAGCCGAGCGTCGGCCTCCCTCGCACTGCAACCGAGCTTAGCCATAACCAATGCGCGCTTCACCGAACCGCGGGCACGACGCAGGAGGGCCGTGGCGGCGTCATAGTCAATGTCCGCGGTCAGACATAGGATGCGCTTGGAGCGTTCGCGCAATTTTGCCGAGGTCGCCTGCAAATCGACCATCCAATTCTGATAAGTCTTCCCCAGCCGGACCAAGGCCGCAGTGGTGATCATGTTCAGGACGAGTTTCTGCGCCGTGCCTGCTTTCATGCGCGTCGAGCCGGCCACAACCTCAGGTCCGACCACGACCGGGATAATGACGTCGGCGTCCTCGATCACACTCTCGTGTGGTTTTGGATTGGCGACCACAAAGATCGTCCGGGCGCCACGTTTCCGCGCTTCGGCCAGTGCGCCAAGCGTGTAAGGTGTCCGTCGCGACGCCGCAATCGCGATGAGGCAGTCGGCTGGCCCCATCTTGGCAGATGCAACCGCGCGCGCGCCGTCCGCGGCTCTATCCTCCACCCCTTCGCGTGAACGCACGAGTGTCGGACGACCTCCGGCGATGAGACCCACCGCACGCCGATGATCGATCCCGAACGTGGGTGGCAGTTCGGAGGCGTCCAGCACGCCCAGACGTCCCGAGGTCCCGGCACCCGCATAGAACAGCCGTCCCTCTCCCCGCCATGTTTCGATCACAAGCTTTGTAGCCGCCTCAATCTGGGGAAGGCACCGCCGTACTGCCCCCGGCACGGTCTGGTCGGCGTCATTGATCCGCTGAAGGACCCTTCGTAATGGTTCGCGATCCAGCCGACGATATTTGGGATCCTGCGCTTCGGTCGCAAGCTGGGAGAGTTGTTGAAAGAGGGTGGTCCTCATTGACTGTCTCCATTACCCATGGTGCTTCAAAGTGGGATAAAGCACAGAACCTGTCAACGATTGCCTCCGACAGAGACTCCCATTTCCAGAGATGGTTGAAGAAGCGTGACTGAAGAACCTGCTCCAAGACACGCGCACGACGCAGTTCCCGGCCACTCATGACAATCGTCCCTTCCATGTGAGGCACCTCCATGAAGGGGACATATTCTCATTGCAGTTACCGGGGACAAAATCTCGTTGCTAAGACACGGCGCCGCAAATCGGTTGACTCCGTGCGGTTTGCGTCTCCATACTGTAAGTTTGCGCCTTCGTGAACTGGTCCGATGGCGTCCCAATTGACCTGCGAAGGAGCCGAGCGTACCCATGTCCGAGAATGATCTGAAAGCCGTCGAGGATTTGAAGTCTGGATACCGTGCATTGCAGGGCGAAATCGGCAAAGTCATCGTCGGCCAGTCCGAAGTGATCGAGCAGCTTCTTGTTGCGCTTCTGTCCAACGGCCACTGCCTCCTGGTGGGTGTGCCCGGGCTGGCTAAGACCCTCCTGATTTCGACCGTTGCCCGGGTACTGGATCTGAAGTTCTCCCGCATCCAATTCACGCCCGATCTGATGCCTTCCGATATCACCGGCACCGAAATCCTCGAGGAAGATCACACCACCGGCAAGCGGATGTTCCGTTTCGTCAAGGGTCCGGTCTTCGCCAATATCGTCCTGGCCGATGAGATCAACCGCACGCCACCCAAGACCCAGGCGGCACTCCTCCAGGCGATGCAGGAGCACGAAGTCACTGCCGGTGGCGAGACTTTCAGCCTGGAAGAGCCGTTTTTTGTCCTCGCGACTCAGAATCCCATCGAGCAAGAGGGGACCTATCCGCTGCCCGAGGCGCAACTCGACCGGTTCATGTTCAACGTCTATGTTGACTACCCGACCGAGACCGAGGAAAACACCATAGTCAAGGCAACCACGTCGGCCATGGTGGTCGATGTGCGCAAGGTGCTGGACGCCGCCAAAATCAAGTCACTGCAACATCTGGTCCGACGCGTGCCGGTGTCCGATCACGTTGTCTCCTACGCGGTCAATCTGGTCCGGGCCACACGTCCCAACGAAAACTCGCCTTTGCCTTACATCAAAGATTGGGTCTCCTGGGGCGCTGGGCCGCGCGCCTCGCAGTATCTTGTCCTCGGCGCAAAGTGCCGGGCGCTCCTCGATGGACGCCCCACTCCTTCGGTCGAGGATATCCGCGCTGTCGCCCGCCCTGTATTGCGGCATCGCATCGTCACATCGTTCAATGCCGAAGCCGACGGCGTCGGAGCGCTGGACATCGTCGTGAAATTGCTGGGGGACGTGAAGGAGAAGGGGTGAG
>JAGVEK010000029.1 GCA_020058315.1 Candidatus Zixiibacteriota bacterium | reverse complement strand
TACGCTACAATCGCTTGGTGGACATCTTCACCGGAATGGCCTGTTACTCCCTGCAGAACCACCTGCGCACTGCCGTTCCCGGCGTCGGGCAGGTCGAAACGGACGAGATCTATGTCGGTATTGATAAGCGGGGCGCACACTACGTGTTCCCGGTGCAGGCAAAAGGTGGGAGCGATACCCTCAGTGTCGTCCAAATTGAGCAGGACCTGGCGCTTTGCCGGGCGAAATTCCCCGGCCTGATTTGCCGCCCCATAGCCGCTCAATTTATGAAAGAAGACCTGATCGCCCTTTTCGAATTGGAGATGGAGGAGGATGGGGTGAAGATCGCCGCCGAGAAACATTACAGACTTGTTCCCGCCGAAGACGTCACGTCGGCAGACCTCGAAGCATACCGATTACGCCCGCTGTAGAATCTCCCCTGCCACGAAAGCACGCGTTCTCCATCGGTCGGCAGCGGAGCAGGACCATCCCCGAGCATCCTTGCTTCTGTCAACAGCCTCACGGCAGGCAGAATACCTCGATAATCGGCCGGTTGCTGTAGGCCACGTACAGTTTCCTCCCGACCGCGTCGGCGGCGAATGCGCGCGGGAAACCGCGGTCAGGAAGAGTGAAGTGATGCGACTCAAAACGGTACATGCGATGGAGAGTACTCCAGGATCGTTCCTCGACCGCCGTCTGGCGTTTGTCGCCATCCGATTCCGTCAGGTCTTGGCAGATGGTGAACCAGCTTTGCCGAGATGGGACCACGGTGAGAAAGTGGGAAGTCGATGCTATGCTCACTGTGGGGTCGGCATAAAAGAGGTCGCTGGCGCCAGCACCCGACTGGAAACGCTCTGCTATTGAATTCTGGGGCCACACGGTAATCCCCACTCCGCTGGCGAATCCGAGAAACCAGGGCTGGAACTGATTTTCCTGCGCATTCACAGTCACGATGCGGACGCCGGGAGTTGGCACAGCGAGGTGGGCGGAGCGGTCGAATGTGCCCCATTTCTCCCAGGCGATTGCCGTAATAAACCCGGCATTCCAGTTTCCGACCAAAATCTCATGGTGGATGTCATCGTATGCGATGCTGTAGGCCCAGCCAAGCGAACGGCGAACCAGGAGGGTATCGAACGCGGCGTTTCCATCATTCGGATTGTTGTCGGCATCCAGCAGTTTGCGCTCCGCCACTGAAACCGCGTACACTTTGCCAACGAAATAAGGCGGCTGGAGTGCATGCGCCACGAAAACGTGCTCGCCGGAGTTGTCGAGTGCGATGTGACCTGCGAAACTGGTGACATTCGTATCATACACGACATCTCCCCCCGTCGCAGCCATCGAGTTCAAGTTCACGAAGCGCAGACCGAAGCCGGCGGGACCAAGGTAATTGAAGACAACCATGTTGTTGCCAGCAAGTTGCATGTCGAATACTTGATCGAGATCCGTGAA
The DNA here is from genome assembly GCA_020058315.1 of Candidatus Zixiibacteriota bacterium. Lineage (GTDB taxonomy): Bacteria > Zixibacteria > MSB-5A5 > WJJR01 > WJJR01 > JACRMA01. The sequence continues at coordinate 1,204 of JAGVEK010000029.1, read as the reverse complement.
TTCGGTCCTGCTCGACGCGCCAGTGGTCAGATCGACGGAGACCAGGGACGGGGCGCCCGGCGAATCGTCTGAAACGTCATAGAGAAGGATCGCCCGATGCCCATCGGGCACGAGCTCCATCTTCACTGCTCCACTTCCCGGCAGGGGGATCGTGTCGTTGTCGGCTTGGAATTCAAGTGTCACGTCTGCCGTGATGGTATCGTTCTTCACCACCACAACGCCGGATCGGGAACCAGCCATACAATCGGACAGCGATGCGCTGACGGTCACGGTTCGTGCAGGCACATCTCCCATGATGTAGATTCCATTCACATCCGTTGATGTGGTAGAATCGAACCCTCCGCCCGAAACTCGGACCGTGGCAATTGCTTGCGACAGACCGGAGGTGGCCGAAACAGAAAAGGTCCGCACTGTGCCAGTGACCGCACCAAACCCAGTGGGTTCTGTACCGCCATCAGAAGAGCATGAGGTGATCGCAAGCAGGATCATTCCCAGCATTGCGCCCCGGATAATCCGGTCAGGTTCTTTGAGGCAGTTCGTCTTCATCATCCCCATCATTTTTGACCTCTACTTGATCTGGCCGCGTTGAGGCGAGATCGCCCATCCGAAGATAACACAAAAAGTGCCCGGCGCTAACACGCCGGGCACGAAATTCAACGTAGGTCGAAAGTCAAAGAGCCTTGTGCGCCCCGTCGCAGTATGGCTTGTTCCCCGAGCGCTTGCAGCCACACCAGGAAACTTTCTTGTCTTCAGTCAAGTCGACGATGATCGGCCGGAACTCAGTGGTCTTGTGAGAGCCATCGCAGTAAGGCTGCTTCACCGACAGACCGCATTGGCACCACGCGATACGCCGTGCGGTTTCTTCGATGACGTATGGACCCTTTTGGGCCATGTGGGGTTCGCTCACGATTTCCTCCTGATCATATTCCAATTCCCTGTGCTTGTCGCAAGATCGACCAGTCCCCGTGACCGGCTTATCTGACTAACAGAGCACACCCGGATCGGAGACCGAACGGGTTCATGGATTCGCAGGCGCACTCGTGGCCGATACCAGTTCCACATCGAAAACCAAAGTCGCACCAGGGGGGATCGGCCCACCGGGTGTACCACGTTCTCCGTAAGCCAGATCGGGCGGGATGATCAGCATGCGCCGCCCACCGAACTTCATCGAAGACAATCCCTCATCCCAACCCTTGATTACACG
>JAGVEK010000173.1 GCA_020058315.1 Candidatus Zixiibacteriota bacterium | reverse complement strand
CGGCAGGCGCCGCCTTCGGTGCTGAGGATGGCGGGTACGCCGGCGCCCCGGTCCAGTGGGGTATTGGAGCGCGCCCCGTGGCGATGGGCGGTGCCTATGTCGCGATCGCCGAGGGACCGGCCGCCTTCTGGTGGAATCCGGCTGGGATCGCACAGATTCGCGTAAATGGACTCGAAGCCGCCTGGAGATCGATGAGCTTCGACCGGCAGGCCGGCTACCTGGCCTTCGTGCACCCGTTTGGCAAAGAAGATGCAGCGATGTCCCTGGGATGGATATACGCAGGAGTCACCGACCTTTATGAGATGAGTGAGGATGGTCGGCAGGGTGCTGCGCTGTCCAACTACACGAATGCCGCGACCTTCACCTTCGCGCGCAGATTCACTCCCGCGCTATCGCTTGGCGTTACGCTCCGTTACATCCAGCAGAACATCGCGAATATCAACGCTTACACGGTTGGCTTCGACTTTGGTGCCCATGTCCGGTTCGTCCGCGATTGGTATATCGGCAAAGCCAGGATTCCCATGTCCAAGGTCAGGCTGGGTGCAACGCTCCACCGCGTTGGCCAGAAATACCCATGGACCACCACCAAGTATTGGGTCGGGCAGGACCAGTCAGGCTCGTCGGCAAATGATAAATTCCCATTGATCGGCCGCGCGGGTATCACGACTGCCTGGTTTGGCGATCGCGCGCTGATCTCGTTTGATGGAGAGTTCAACCAGAAACAGTCCACCCGGATGCATGCGGGTGTGGAAGCCAGGCCATTTGCCTCTCTCTCGCTGCGCGCCGGAATCGATGACAGTCATCCGACATTTGGTGCCGGCTTCGAGCCGCGTCTCCAAAGCAAGCTCGCACTGGCGCTGGATTATGCTTTCGCCACTCAGCCGGGCACGATCGATCCTGAGCATCTGTTTTCCGTTGGGATCCGTTTTTGAGCTCACATCCCATCAGTGATGCAGGAGTACGGCTTTTGAGCCGGTTGTCCGACAACCCCAACATGAGACGTATTTTCCGCCCGTCGAATCGGCGCCGGTCCCGCGCAGTCGCGGCGGCGCTGGTCATTTGTGGTTTCATCATCGCAGGAAGAGTGAATGTTCAGGGAGCAGATCGCCTGCCACCGGGATTCCGCTTTCTGACCATTGGCGGTGGCGCCCGAGCGGTGGGACTCGGCGAAACAATGGTTGCCGATGGGTCCGATCCGTTCGTGATCGAATACAACCCCGCCGGGCTGGCCCCTCTGAATCGTACGGCACTGGCCTTTTCTCATAATTCCTACTTTCAGGATTCCCGTGGTGAGTACGTCTGTGTTGGCGGGCCGATGGGACGTTGGGCCTACGGGGCTCGGATCGGTTACATGGGCGTGTCCGGCATTCCCCGCCGGGAAGATACACCCACTGACCAGCCGCTTGCCTTGTATGATGCGTCCGACGGGGTGTTCCAGGCCGCGTGCGCGCGCAGACTCAACGAACGCCTTTCCGCCGGAATCTCCGCCGGGTATGTCATCGAACACATCGATCTGGCCACTGCCCAGAGCTTCGTATTCGGTCTTGGACTCCAGTATCGCCAAAGTGATCAACTCACCTTGGGCGCTGCCTTTGCCAATCTTGGTCCTCAGGCGCGCTTCATCGAGCGTGACTTCCGAATGCCCGATTTGTTCCGCATCGGTGCGACCTGGCAGCATCATCTCGGGACGCTCCGAATCGAGCTTCTGGCGCCCGACAACGAAAGCGCCCGCTGGAACTTCGGTGTCGAGGCGACACCCGATCCGCGGCTGGCGATACGCACGGGTCTGAAGCTGGGGTACAGCACTCAGGTTTTTTCGGCCGGATTCGGCGCGCGCACGCCCGATGGCCGCATCGGTATCGACTACGCCTTTGCCCCCTACAGTAACGATCTCGGCACCACGCATCGCTTCGGCCTGACCCTCAGGCCGTAGCGCTCCATTCGGATCACTGGTCCCGAAGACAGTCATTGCGAGCGAAGCGAAGCAATCTCACACTCCGTGGACGCGAGAAGTCGAGATTGCTTCGGCGCCAAAAGCCGCGCCTCGCAAAGACTGCTGATGCATGTGGTTCCGAGTGCCGTCATTGCGGGCGCAGCGAAGCAATCTCATCGCAATCCTCCACGAGTCACTCTGCTGCCGACCACACGGGATCTACCCGCGCTTTGTGATTGACGATTTCCGTTCCTGCTGGTTAATACCAGTATGGAGGAGGGATGGTTCCAGACCGCACGCACTCCCGAACTGGCCGGGATCATTCTCGCGGTTCTCTCTTTGGCGCTTGCCGCGTATTTCGTGCGACGCGGGAAGAAACTGACCTTGCGGTCGTTGCCGGCGGTTGACGCGATCGGCGATGCTCTCGGCCGTTCCACCGAGCTCGGAACACCCGTCCTCTACTCGACCGGATGGGGCGGGGACATGGGCCGTCCCACGACGATGGCGTCGATGGCCATTCTCGCAGATGTTGCCCGTCGCGCGGCGGAGCACAACTGCCGCCTGCTCTTTCCCTCCCATGATCCGCTGATCGTGTCGGTGGCGCAGGAGACCGTATCACAGGCCGCCACAACGGCCGGTCGGCCCGACTGGTACCGAGCAGACGACATCACATTCGTTTCCCAGAGCCAATTCGGTTATGCCGCGGCCGTGGACGGACTGCTGGTCAGAGAACGCCCTGGGGCCGTCTTTCTTCTGGGGACCTTCGAGGGCGAAGCACTCATCCTCGCCGAGACCGCCCATCAGACCGGTGCCGTGACAATTGCAGGGACCGATTCGACCATCCAGTTATCGTTCTTCCTGGTCGCCTGCGACTACACGCTGATTGGTGAGGAGCTCTTCGCAGCCTCAGGCATCGTCGCCAGGGACCCTGCGGTTGCTTCAGCCGTGTGGAGCCAGGACTGGCTCAAGTACATCGTGCTGGCTGCGCTCATATTGGGCGCCACGCTGGTGGCCGCTCTGGGGATCAATCCCTCGCAGTGGTTCGCTCGTTAGGGGAGTGGCTGCCATGAAAGACCGCCTAGCCATCATCACTGCATCCGTCGCCGGCGTCTTCATGATGGTTCAGTATTTCCTGACGGCGCCTGCCGCCAGTGCGGCCTATCGGACCATCCTGTCCTGGATGCAGATCATCGCGGCATTTGCGATCATTGTCGGTGTGATTGGTGTCGTGCACGTGCACTTGGAACGGCTGGCGAGGAAAAGATCCGGCTGGCTGCACTCCGCCGGGCTGCTTGCAGGTGCGGCGTTGATGACAGTTCTGGGCCTGACCGGCGGTATCGATCGTGGATCTGCATTTCAATGGGTATTCGACCACTGGCAGGCGCCCATGCAGGCGACCGTCTTCTCACTTCTGGCTTTCTATATCGCCTCCGCCGCATACCGTGGTTTCCGTGCCCGTTCCAGCGAGT
>JAGVEK010000083.1 GCA_020058315.1 Candidatus Zixiibacteriota bacterium | reverse complement strand
TCCTCGCCGGTTACTCTGCTGATCACTCAAGAAGCGAATCCCGTCGTTAAAGGCCGTCTGGACGAAAATTTCTTTCGGGTCCGCTTTGACCGCCTCACGCCGTGGGAATCAGTTCATGGACCAGCTTCCGGGTCGGCCCGGGAAAATCGTTCGCCATCTGATCCAACTGCTGTCTATCCAAGAGAGCGAGATCCAGCTCGTCCCGAAAGGGAATCGCCTTCTTTACCCTTGACATATCAACATAAAACCATACACTCTAAATCATGGCACGACCACTTCGGATCCAGTATCAAAAAACAGTTCCGCTATGAGAGATATGAGAATCCCACGTACGGGGCGGAGCGCGGACGAGTTGCTCGCCGAGATCGGAGAACTGCGCAAGGGCGACATTGACTGGCGCCACGGTCGCGCGTTCAGCCTTGTGTACAACGCCGACGATCCCGAACTCGACGAGTTGCTCCACACGGTCGGCGCGATGTTCCTTCACGAGAATGCGCTCAACCCCTTCCGCTACCGGACGCTGCTCAAGATGGAGACCGAGGTCATCGACATGGCCGTCGGCCTGTTCGGCGCCGGATGCGGGTCGATGTCGTCGGGGGGAACCGAATCGATCTTCCTCGCCGTGCAGACAGCTCGCGACCACGCCCGGTCGCGGGGCATCGAGCGCCCCCAGTTGGTGTGCGCCGATACCGCCCACCCGGCGTTCGCGAAGGCTTGCCACTATCTCGACGTGGAGATGGTTCGGCTCGGTCACGGGCCCGACGGGCGAGCCGTACCCGAGCGCTACGCCGCGGCGATCGGCGACCGGACGGCCGTGCTTGTGGCCTCAAGCCCGTGTTACCCGTTTGGGGTCATCGACCCGGTCCACGATATCGCGGGACTTGCTGCGGAGCACGACGTGCTCTGTCACGTCGATGCGTGCCTTGGCGGATGGATCCTCCCCTGGTGGGAGCGACTGGGGCAGAAGGTGCCGCCTTGGGACTTCCGCGTGCCGGGAGTCACGTCGCTGTCGGCCGACATCCACAAGTACGGCTACACGTTCAAGGGCGCCTCGGTGGTTCTCTACCGCGACCGCGACCTCCTGCAGCGCCAGGTCTTCATGTACGACTCTTGGCCCGGAGGCCTCTACGCATCGTCGTCATCGGCAGGAACGCGTTCGGGTGCGCCGATCGCCGGAGCCTGGTCGGCTATCAACCACCTCGGCGAGGAGGGCTACCTGCGGCTCACGTCACGCGTACTCGACGCCACCACGCGTCTCCGCTCGGGGGTCACGGCGATCGACGGTCTGCGGATCACCTTCGACCCCGACCTGTCGCTGTTCGAGTTCGGCTCCGACACCGTCGACATGAACGCCGTCTGCGACGCCATGGACAACCGGGGGTGGAACCTCGACCGACAGCAGGGTGGACTCCATCTGATGGTTTCGCCCGGCCACGACCGTGTGGTCGATGAGTTCCTGGGCGACCTCGCCGCTGCGGCGGCCCGCCACGGCGAGGCTCGTGGGGGCGGCCATGTCTACGGAGGGGTTGTCATCTGATCATCGGGTCGTTCTTCAGGTTTATGATGAGCATTTCTCAATGTAAACTGTTATATTCATTCATGAATGTCGATTGCTTCACTGGATGAAAAGAAGCGCATTGCCGGGACTGCTGATCGCTGTTATTGTGGCGGGAGTCGCCGCCGCTGCGTCAAAGCCCATCTCCGCCAGGAACGTGAACCTCGTGGGTCGCCTCGATCTTGAAGGCGGGGGAATGGTGGACGTGAAAGGAGACCTTGCGGTCGTGGGACATATGGGACCGCCATATGCGACCACCCTGCTCGACGTGGCCGATCCTTCCCGTCCCCGCATCCTGGCACGAATACCGGTGCGCGCCGGGACCCACTCCCACAAGGCGAGGCTGTGCGGCAACATTCTGGCCATCAACGTCGGTGATCGGTCCAGATCATCGAATACGGTGTGAAAGGGTGAAAAAACTTGACAGCCAATTTCCAGTTCATTAGAGTCAGGCTGTATTCCTGCAACAAAACATCCGGTGATTTTAACGAGTATGCTTTGTTTCAAACTGGATGCATATCGACTGAAAGAACAGATTTGCACCTTCAACAACCAGTCTAATGTTTGTAACGCTCTCATATACGGGCTGGAGTACAATGAAGAAACAGATATGTAGAATCTTTCACCTCCGTGAAGAAGAACTGTCCCGAGTAGCCATCATGCTCGTGTCGAACTTTCTGGGCGGAGTGGTATACGAAGTTCTGACTACGCTGGCTGACACCCTGTTCATCAGCAGGTTCAAGGGTTCCCTGTTCGGACTGCAGGGGATCAATGCACTGCCCGCGGTATATCTGTTGAGTGCGATCTGCGTGACAATCATCGGCAGCGCTCGGGTTTATTTCGAGCGGTTCCTGGCAATCAACCGTGTGATCACCTGGAGCATCGTATTCCTGGCCGGCCTGATGTCGCTTTCCTATTTCGGGCTGGGAATTTACGGAACCGTCATGGTGCTCTACCCGGCCTTT
>JAGVEK010000030.1 GCA_020058315.1 Candidatus Zixiibacteriota bacterium | reverse complement strand
GGACATCGTCTCGGTATCCTCGGCGATTTCCCTCAGGCGGTGCCACGTGTCTTCAGACCCGCGCTTCTCAGGGTTTGCGCGGGAGGACACGTGGCGCTTGGGGCACACGGGGCTAAAGCCCTGTGGCACCTCAATAAGAGAACCCGCGAACCGCGTCGCCGGGAGACTTGCCGTGCTCCCCTGCTGCTCCTGCTTTCGGCCCTTACGCTGGTGTCGTGGCCGGTTCCTTCGAGGGCAATGGAGTGGCGCGGGCGACTGACGTCCGACCTTTATGTCTTCGATGGAGAGGACGGCACGCATCGGCGGCCTTATCTTGGCTTGCAGTCGAATCTCGTGGCATGGCGCGGCGCACGGATGCGTTCGCTGTCATTTCAGACGTATGCACGCTGGACTACGGATTTCTCGGACCAGCGCGCCACGGACCCGCAGTTGTATGTCTATGACGCATACCTGCGATTGACCGGCGTACCGCATGGTTCTGAATTCGCTATTGGCCGACAGTTTGTTTACACGGGGATCGGTAGTGCCCTCATGGATGGTCTGCGAGTGGCGTACCGGCCCGCTCGCCGCCTGGATCTGGATATCTTCGCCGGGAGTTCAGTCTCCAGCCGGAACCCGGAGACAGTGCGATCCCTGGCAGGCTTCGGTGTCCTCGGCGGGCGCGTTGGTATCATGGCTCCATCGTCAATGCGGTTTGGTTTGAGCTGGATGCTTCGCCGTTCCGATGGTTCCGTCACCGCCCACAACCTGGGACTGGATGGCGAGAAGAGCTTCCGGCGGAGCAGCCTTTTCGGCCGTCTGGCTTATGATCTCATTCGCCGGCGGCCTACCGGTCTGCTGACCAGAGCCAGTCACCGTCCCGGTCCCTGGTATTTGTCCGGAGAATTCGAATGGCGGGAACCATCGGTGGCCGGCAACAGTCTTTTCAGCCTGGTTGATTTCAGCAGCTATCGGAACATCAGACTGAATATGGAAAGACGCGTCACCGGCAAACTGACGGTTTTGTCCGGACTCCATCTCTCCTTGTTCAGGGGTACGAATGTCTGGCGCGCATCTCTCGGTTTGAGATCGGGTGGCTGGTCAATCGCATGGCAGCACCAAGATGGATCCGACGGTGACAACGACGGTCTGCGTGGAAGTCTGACAACATTCTTGGGCAGGCATTGGGATTGTTATGTAATAGCTAATCTCTCCCGCTACCGTGTCCAGCCCGAACAGAAAGACCGCAGCGATGCGTATGCTTCGACGGCCGGAGTGCAGTGGCGCGGTACAGACGGTCTGAGCATCAGGGTGGAGGGGCAGTACTTGCGCAACGCGGTCCAGCGTGAGGACTTCCGCGTGCTGCTGCATCTATCCAAGGACTTCGTCCTGTACTCGCGGGCACAGGAGAGGACGCCATGACCCGGCGAGCGGTGGTTGTCGCGATGCTCATTCTCCTGAGTGCCGCTGCCTGGCGCGCGTTTGGAGAGCTGTCCGCCCGGCTCGTTGTTCCTGGCAGCGACATCAAGTTTTCCCACGCACTCCACGTGGGATCGCAGGAGATCGACTGCCTGACCTGTCATCCGAACACCGACACCAGCAAGACCGCCCAAGACAAGAATCTTCCGACCATGGATATCTGCGGCGCCTGCCATGATGTGGAAGATGACAAGAACTGCGGGCAGTGTCATCGCAATCCGGATGATCCCCAGGCCTTGCCGAATCCTGCGCGCCCGATTCTGTTCAGTCACCAGCGGCATCTTTCCCAAAAGACCAAATGCAATCTCTGCCACAGTGATGTCGGTGTGAGCGAGGTGTTGTCTGAGGCCAACATGCCCGGGATGGCGCTGTGCCTTACCTGCCATGACGGCGCCAAAGCACCAAGTAAGTGCGAACTCTGCCACGGTCGGCGAATCGGACTTGCCGACATTCATCCGTCCGACTGGCGCCACCAGCACGCGGAGAAAGCCGCCAGCAACGCGGCATGGTGTACAGGATGTCACCGCACTGAGGCCTTCTGCCTGGACTGCCACCGGGGAGACAACCTGACTGGGAAAATCCACGATTTGAATTTCGGCTACACCCATGGATTGGATGCCAAGAGCAAGGAGGCGGCCTGCTCGCACTGCCATGATGGGAAGGAGTTCTGTAACGCCTGCCACGAGAGCCGGAACCGGATGCCCCTGGGACACTCCTCCCTATCGTGGGTGACCAATCACGGTGAGGCCGCGCGCAGGGATGTTGAACGCTGCGCCTCGTGCCATGATGCCAGTGATCCGACCTGCGGCCGGGCAGGCTGCCACAACGACACGGATGGTCTTCGCGGCACTGATCCCGCGATTCATCCCCCGGGACGACCGCAATTCGACTCCGAGGGGCCATGGCATCACGATGATGGGTATTTCTGCTATCAGTGCCATGCCGACACACACAGCCGTGGGTCGGGTTTCTGTGGCTATTGTCATCAATGAACATTGGGGCTGGAGCTTTCGGGAAGATATGAGTTTCTGGGGATACATTCGCAGGCCGGGTGCATTGAGGCTGATGCGTTGGCTGGTGTTCGCTGTCGCGCTCGCCGGATGCAATTCACAGAAATCGCCCCCCACGCTGCCTGAAACCCATCCCCAGTCCTGGATGGACACAACATCGGTGGATTTTCATGGGCTGGTCGCTCTCAACTCCGGCCTGGAGACGTGCACAAAATGCCACGGGAGCGACTGGAAGGGCGGAGTTGCCGGAGTTTCCTGTCTTGACTGCCATGGTTTGGGCAAAGAGCATTGCATGGCCTGCCATGGAGGGCTCGATAATCGAACTGGTGCGCCTCCCTATGACCTCAGAGGCGGGACATCCACAAGAACGCTGACGGTCGGCTCCCATACAGCCCATGTTGGGGGTTCTGGGCTGGCCGGTCCGGTTGCGTGCATCTCATGTCACAACGTTCCCATATTTGCCTGGGATTCCACTCATTTCGATTTCTCTCTCTCACGCGACCGGCGTCCAATCGATTCGATTGCCGAAGTGAGATGGGG
>JAGVEK010000307.1 GCA_020058315.1 Candidatus Zixiibacteriota bacterium | reverse complement strand
TTCGTGCTGGCCTTCTGGGGGTTTACTTACCGGGCGGCGTTGGGATGTGTCTGAAAATCCTGAAATAATCGCCAACTTTCCGCTTTCCACATGCGTTGTCACCTGCTATATTGAGGGCCGTAATTGTACGTTGGGCAAATTGCGTTCGCTCGCCGCCGGTGAATTGGTGGCGCACCAGGAATTGAGGCAAACCGATATGGCAAAGGCACCGGAAAATTTTGCGGAGACGGTCAAAGAAGTCCGCCAGCAACTGGGGCTCAGCCAGGAAGAGCTGGCCCATGAACTGGGCGTGAGCTTTTCCACAATCAACCGCTGGGAAAACAACAAGACGCTGCCCTTCAAGCTGGCGAGAAGGCAATTTGAGGCCTTTTGTGTGCGGATGAAAGAACAGGGGAAGTTGGCCTGATGAATAAAAAACAACTTTCCGAGCGTGATATCTGCACAAAGTACATCACGCCCGCCCTGGAGAAGGCGGGCTGGGATGTCACGACCCAAATCCGTGAAGAGTTTCCTCTCACCAAGGGACGCATCATCGTGCGTGGCAAGCTGCATACCCGTGCCAAGCACAAACGCGCCGATTATGTCCTGTTTTACAAGCCGAACATCTTCATTGCCATTATCGAGGCCAAGGACAACAACCACACGGTTGGCGACGGCATGCAACAGGCGTTGGGCTACGCTGACATGCTGCAAGTGCCTTTTGTATTCAGCTCCAACGGCGACGGTTTTCTGTTCCACAACAAGATCGCCGCCAGTCAACCAGGGGGCGGCATTGTCGAGCGAGAGCTTGCACTCCACGAGTTCCCCACTGCGGAAACGCTGTGGCAATGGTGGGCGCAGCACCGTGGCCTGAACGATCAGCAGAATGCACTGGTCACGCAGGATTATTTCAGCGACGGCAGCGATAAAAGCCCGCGCTATTACCAGCTGCTGGCGATCAACAAGACCATCGAGGCGATAGCGCGGGGCCAGAATCGCATTCTGTTGGTGATGGCCACCGGCACCGGCAAGACCTTTACCGCCTTCCAGATCATCTGGCGGCTGTGGAAGTCCAAGGCGAAGAAACGCATCCTGTTTCTTGCCGACCGCAACATCCTGGTCGACCAGACCATGACCAACGACTTCAAGCCGTTCGGTTCGGCCATGACCAAGATCCAGAAGCGGCAGGCCAACAAGTCCTACGAGATTTACCTTTCCCTCTATCAAGCCGTGACCGGCAACGAGGAAGAGAAAAACATTTACCGGCAGTTCAGCTCCGACTTTTTCGACCTCATCATCATTGATGAATGCCATCGGGGCAGCGCGGCCGCCGATTCGGCCTGGCGTGAAATTCTTGAATACTTCACCTCCGCCAGCCAGATCGGCCTTACCGCCACGCCCAAAGAGACCAAAGAAGTCTCCAATATCGACTACTTTGGCGACCCCATCTATACCTACAGCCTCCGGCAGGGCATCGACGACGGTTTCCTTGCCCCCTACAAGGTCGTGCGCATCGATCTCGACCGGGATTTAACGGGTTGGCGGCCCGACAAGGGCATGATCGACAAGTACGGCAACGAGATAGAAGACCGTATCTACAACCAGAAGGATTTCGACAAGACCCTGGTCCTTGAACAGCGCACCCAGTTGGTGGCAAAAAAGATCACCGAGTTCCTCAGGCAGACCAACCGCTTCGACAAAGCCATCGTCTTCTGTGAAAACATCGACCATGCCGAACGCATGCGTCAGGCCCTGGTCAATGAAAACGCCGACTTGGTGGCACAGAACAGCAAATATGTCATGCGCATCACCGGCGACAACGAGGAAGGCAAGGCCGAGCTTGACAACTTCATCTTCCCGGAGAGCAAATACCCGGTTATCGCCACCACCTCCAAGCTGATGACCACCGGCATCGACGCCCAAACCTGCAAACTCATCGTGCTCGACCAGCGCATTCAGTCCATGACCGAGTTCAAGCAGATCATCGGGCGCGGCACCCGCATCAACGAAGATTACGGCAAGTACTATTTCACTATCATCGACTTCAAGAAGGCCACCGAGCTGTTTGCCGATCCTGATTTCGACGGCGACCCGGTGCAGATTTACGAACCCCGTGCGGAGCAGTCACCGGTGCCGCCGGATGTTCCCGTTGATCCCGAAGTCGACGGTGGCGTCACTTACCCGGAACCCGGAGAGGGCCAGGTCTGGACCGGCGTCGCCGAACCGGTCCCAGGTGAGGAAGGCGGCATCCGCCGTTACGTCGTGGAGGGTGTCGAGGTCAAGGTCGCCGCCGAACGCGTCCAGTATTTCGACGCGGGCGGCAAACTGATCACCGAATCTCTCAAGGACTATACCCGCAAGGCCCTGGCCAGGGAGTACACCACCCTCGACGATTTCCTCCGCCGCTGGAGCAGTACCGATAAGAAGCAGGCCATCATTGACGAACTGTCGGAACAGGGCGTGTTCTTCGATGCCCTTACCGATGAAATCGGACGGCAATCCGGCAAAGCCTTCGACCCCTTCGATCTGGTCTGCCATGTCGCCTGGGATATGCCGCCGCTCACCCGCAAGGAGCGGGCGGAACAGGTGAAGAAACGCAACTACTTCACCCGCTACGGAGAGCAGGCCCGCCGAGTGCTGGAGGCCCTGCTCGACAAGTACGCCGATGAAGGCGTGGCCCACATCGAAGAGACGCAGATTCTCACCATTGCTCCCTTTACCGAATTCGGCACCCCGCTGGAAATCATCCGCGCCTTTGGCGGGCTGGATCAGTATCAGCAGGCGGTGCATGAGCTGGAGGCCGCGCTTTATGCCGGATGAAAAGATTAACTCACGCGAAGGCGCGAAGACGCGAAGGGATGTTGAAGAGGTGTCTGCCGTTGTGGTGGATGCGGCGTTACAGCTGCATCGTGATCTGGGACCGGGCCTATTGGAATCGGTCTATGAGGCGGTGCTGGCAAAAATGCTTGAGGAAAAAGGGCTGCCCGTAGAAAGGCAGAAGCCGGTTCCAATCCACTATCGGGGTATCGAGATCTCCGAGGGCTTTCGACTCGACTTACTGGTCGAGAATCAGCTGATCGTCGAATTGAAGTCAGTGGAAAAAATCCATCCAGTTCACCCCAAACAGCTTCTCACCTATCTGCGCCTGATGGACCTTCCACTTGGCTTGCTGATCAACTTC
>JAGVEK010000540.1 GCA_020058315.1 Candidatus Zixiibacteriota bacterium | reverse complement strand
CGTGGTGCCGTTGGCGTTGATCTGACGGATTGTGGAGAAGACAGTTTGAACCAGAACGGGTGAAAGACCGAGTGATGGCTCATCAAGAAGCATCAACTTGGGGTGGCTCATCAGGGCGCGTCCGATCGCCAGCATCTGTTGCTCACCGCCGGAGAGCGTCCCCGCGTTCTGGCGAATCCGCTCGGCCAGACGCGGGAAAAGGGTCATCACGTAATCCATGTCCTGGGCGATGCCGGGTTTGTCGGAGCGGGTGAATGCTCCCATCTGGAGATTTTCTTTGACCGAGAGGTTGGCGAAGATGATGCGTCCCTCGGGCACTTGCGCGATGCCTTTGCGGACGACATCGTGCGGGGCGAGATCCGAAAGCCTACACGGTTCTCTTCCGTCGCCGTTTCCTTCGGGCCAGTAGAGGATCTTCCCCTGCCGGCATTTCAACAGCCCGCTGATCGTGCGCAGAAGTGTGGTCTTGCCGGCGCCGTTGGCTCCGATCAGAGTGACAATGGCGCCTCTGTCCACTTTGAAGGAGATTCCCCTCAAGGCACGAATCGCGCCATATGAGACGTGCAGGTCGTCAATTTGCAGCAGGGTACTCATTGATTCTCAGGATACCGATTGACAGTCTTCATCCTAACTCGCCGGCGGGGCCTCGCCCAGATAAGCCTCGATCACCTGGGGATCCCTCTGGATCTCCTCCGGCCGGCCCTCGGCGATTTTCTCACCGTGGTCGAGCACCGCCACGCGTTCACAGACGCCCATGACGACTTTCATGTCATGTTCGATCAAGAGAACTGTCAGGCGCCGTTCGGACTGCAGCCGCCTGATCAGATCCATCAGTTTGACTTTCTCCCCGGTGTTCATGCCAGCGGCAGGCTCATCCAGCAGAATGAGCTTGGGATGTGTGGCCAGCGCTCGTGCGATCTCGAGACGGCGCTGTTCGCCGTACGGCAGGTTCTTGGCGCGTTCATCTTCGAACCTCGTGAGGTCGAGATAGCCGAGAAGCTGGCGCGCCTCCTCGCGCACGCGATCCTCATCCTCGGCATGGGTGGAACCCGCGGCGACCACCTGCCAGATTGTGGTGCTCACTCGCTGGTGCATGGCCGCCCGGATGTTGTCCAGCACGGTCATCTGACCCCATAGGCGGATGTTTTGGAATGTGCGGGCGATACCGAGCCGGTTGATGCGGTACGGTGGCTGGCCGCTGATGTCGTGACCCTCGAACAGGATTTGGCCGCTATCGGGCGTGTAGACGCCGGTGGCCATGTTGAAGAGTGTGGTCTTGCCGGCGCCGTTGGGGCCGATGAGACCGACCAGTTCGCCCTGGCCGACATGCAGCGTGACATTCTGGATGGCCCGCAGCCCACCGAACGAGAGAGTGGCGTTGCGGAATTCCAAAACGACGACCGCTGTGTTCATTTCTTCCGCCATGTTGGTATCAGCCAACTCCACTGGAATTCGCGCCCGCCCATCAGACCCTGCGGTCGTGTCAGCATCATCACCACCAGCAGTGCCGAGTAAATCACCATGCGCCATGACTCCGCGCAGCGAAGAGCCTCCGGCAGAATCGTTAGCACTGAAGCCGCGATCACGCTGCCGGTGATGCTGCCGCCACCACCCAGAATCACAAACACCACAATCTCGATCGAGCGGAGAAAAGTAAACGAATTGGTGTGCAGGTATTGCAGATAATGTGCCTGCAATCCTCCTGCAACACCGGCGAAGAACGCGCCCAGGACAAATGCGAAGACTTTGTAGCGGGTGGTGTTGATCCCCATCGCGGCGGCGGCATCCTCATCTTCACGCACCGCGATCAGTGCGCGGCCCATGGTGGACGCGATGAGGTTGCGCACGACCAGCACGCAAAGCCCCGCTACGAGGAACACCCAGGTGAACGTGGTCCAGCGCGGGATATCGGTAAACCCGCGCGCGCCGCCGACAAAATCGGTGTTGAGAATCACGACACGAATAATTTCGCCCATGCCGAGTGTTGCGATGGCAAGGTAATCGCCCCGCAGACGGAGCGTCGGAATACCGACGAGCAAGCCGGCCACCGAGGCGGCGATTCCCCCTGAGAGGAGAGCAACAGCCAGCGCCGCTGGTTCGCCGACCGCGCCGATCATGCCGCCGGTGCCCAACTGCGCCAGAAGCGGCCCCAGGAAGTAAAACGAGATGGCCGCCGATGTGTACCCACCCAGTGCCATGAAGCCGGCGTGGCCAATCGAGAACTGGCCGGCGAAGCCGAGAATCAAATTGAGACTGACCGCCAGCGTGATGTTGATTCCGATGAAGATCAAAACCTGCGTGTAATAGGGACCGATGAACGGGATCAGAGTTTGGCCCAGCACAGCGAGCACCGCAATGTACAGGAGGGACAAAAGCAGTGTTCTGGTCACACCGTGCAATTTCATACGTCAGACTTTCGCGCGAGCCGTGGTTCCGAAAAGCCCGGTGGGGCGGAATAGAAGGACGGCGACCAGAATGACAAAGGTGATGGCGTCGCGATACGTTGAGGACAGGTACCCGACAGTAAGTGTCTCCGCAACCCCCATAATCAACCCACCGACAATGGCGCCCGGAACATTGCCGATTCCGCCGAGAACCGCCGCGACAAACGCTTTCAAGCCGGGCATGATTCCCATTAACGGATCGATCTTCGGATTGTAAATCCCAACCAGAATGCCGGCAGCGGCCGCCAGCGCCGACCCCAGGACAAACGTAAACGAAATCACGCGGTGGATGTTAATGCCCATCAGCCCGGAGGCATCGTGCGAGAATGATACGGCGCGCATCGCCGTGCCCATCTTGGTGCGATGCACGATGTACTGGAGTCCAAGCATCAGCACAATCGAGGTCCCGATCACAATTATCTGGATATTGGAAAACACGACGATGCCGATCGAGTAAGACGTGCGTTCGACGAGAGTGGGGAAATCTTTGGGATCGGCCCCGAAGATCAATTGGCCGAGGTTTTCCAGAAGCAGAGATATCCCGATGGCCGTAATAAGTGCGTTGAGCCGCGGTGCCCGCCGCAGTGGGCGATACGCGGCCCGTTCAAGAATGAAACCCAGCAGCGCGCAAGCGGCCATACTTCCACCCAGCACGAGAAAGAAATTCAGCACCGAGGGCGAGCTGGAGGATGAACCGGCGTTGAGCATGCGTCCGAGGTAGTATCCGACGAACGCGCCGACCATGTAGACGTCGCCGTGGGCAAAATTGATCAGCCGCAGGATACCATACACCATCGTGTACCCGAGCGCGATCAGGGCATAGATCGCCCCCAGTGACAGCCCATTGACCAGTTGCTGAACAAACTGCGCCAAGACGGGGTCCGCCGGTCGTGTTAAGGTTGGATCACGTCGTAGACTTTGAGCTTACCCTGATCGATCTGCAGCATGATTGCGGCCTTGCGCGCGTTGCGCTCCGCGTCAATCGTGATATTGCCGCAGACCCCGGGGAAGTCACGGGTCTGGGAGATGGCATCCCGGATCTTCGATCCGTCGATCGATCCGGCTTTCTGGATCGCTGTGAACAGCAGTTCGGCGGCGTCGTATGACAACGGGGCCATGGCGTCCGGGACATAGCCGTACTTTTTCACATGGTTTGCGACGAATGTCCGGACCATCCGACTGGTGTCCTCGGCGGAGTAGTGGTTGCAGAAGAACGCACCCTCGACCGCAGTGCCACCGATTTCCACCGTGCGTGGTGAATCCCATCCATCACCACCAATCAGGCGGACATTCATGTTTTGCTCGGCCACCTGCTTGGCAATCAGGCCGGCCTCGGTGTAATAGCCGGGGACGAAGATGACGTCGGGATTGGTCCCTTTGATCGACGTAATCTGGGCGCGAAAATCGGTGTCACCCTCCGAGTACGACTCTTCGCTCACAATCTGGGCGCCCAGCAGTTGGGCATCGCGCTTGAAATAGTCGGCCAGCCCGATGCTGTAGTCGTTCTTCACATCCGTCAGGATTGCCAGGCGCTTCAAGCCAAGGCGCTCGACGGCAAAGCGGGCACAGACCGCCCCTTGGAATGAATCGGTGTAACACACACGGAAAATATAGCTCCCCACCTTCGTGACCTTCGGATTGGTTGAGG
Source organism: Candidatus Zixiibacteriota bacterium (assembly GCA_020058315.1). Lineage (GTDB taxonomy): Bacteria > Zixibacteria > MSB-5A5 > WJJR01 > WJJR01 > JACRMA01. The sequence goes on along the minus strand of JAGVEK010000540.1, from coordinate 6,427 downwards.
CGGGAGTGATTAATGGGATCCCCGCCCTCTGCGCGATCGGAGCTGCGGCCAGGGTCCGGGACGATGCGACTTCACCAAGGATGGCAGCCACCCGGTTTTGGTTGATCAATTTCGTCACCACCATCGCGGCTTCTTCCGGCTTGCTCTGATCATCTTCGACAATCAGCTGGATTTGTTTCCCCAAGATGCCCCCGCGAGCATTCCATTCTTCCACAGCCATCTTGATGCCGTTGGTGGAGGATATGCCGAAAGTCGCGGTTCCTCCCGTGAGGGAATTGAACACGCCGATGCGAATGACGTTTTCGTTCTGTGAACACGCTGACATCGCCAGCAGGGCGAAGACGAGTAGTGCCAACCCCCTTAACCAATTCGACTTAACCATTTGACGGACCATGATCCTCCCCGGTCTATGCCGCAATCATTGGTGCAATGGTAAAATCAACATTGGCAAAAAGCAATTGGTATTTGGACTTCAAGTGGCTCTGGCAGAATCGCTTCGCGAAGAATCGGCGGTGGAAAGGAAAAGACCGAGGCGCGCGCTGCACGCCTCGGTTGTCATATCAACGATTTTCACAGCCTCAGTTTCGACCATCGGCCTGTCTTGAGGAGGCCGATCCTCAGTTTGCTCTCATGGTGGACAATGAGCTACGGCTCGTAACTGAGGGCAGGCGGATCATCTTCTCGTCTCCCAGCAGCGGACTCATGACAATAATGTACCCGCCGTTCAAAGCACAGTCGGCGCCGGTTCGGTTGATGATCATCTCGAACTCGTAGTGATGGCCAGTGTTGCTGAACGTCACTGATCCATTGACTTTGGTCAGGCAGCCTTGGCTATTGTAAGAAGTCCACCCGATCTTCATCGTTGCCATAGCCATATCCTCGCACGACAACTTGAATGGGATTCCATCGCTCAGAACCTCACTCGCAGGTGCTCCGAGAGAGAGCTGGCAGGGGATGACCTCCGGATCGTCGGGATTGTACGGCGGGGGGTAATAGCCGCCGACTCCTCTCTCAAGAGACTGGTCGCCCGGTACGGGCGCGTTTGGACCTTGCGATGTGCAGGAAAGTGCGGTAATCGTGGCGGCCAGAGTGATGGCAGCCAGACCAAAACGTGACGCGAACTTCATGAGACCCTCCCATGGTTTTCCCCGCGCGGACGGGGTGTATCAGACCGGTAACTGAACCAAGCAGACGCCTGCCAGGTCCCAAGACTCTCACCTTCTTACGTCTGAAATGCGTGGTTGTTTCCGGAAAAGGCGCAGTGGCTCCAATCAGCCCGCGATGGCGGGCCGAAGCGGCTGCCGAGCCATGCTCAGCGATGCCCTTTGGCGCCGCCTATCATTTCGACAAGAACTTGTCAAACCAGCGCAGTATGTGTTCGAGCCTTGCGATGCGCCGATCCGGGCGCCCGTGGCGAGACAGCCCGTGCGGTTCCTCAGGGAATCGCACCATCTCGACTTTTTTCCCCATGACCTTCAGCGTTGTGTACAACTGCTCAGCCTGCTCGATCAAGCAGCGGTAATCATGCTCGTTGTGGAGAATCAGCAGGGGAGTCTTCACGTTCTTGGCATAAGTCAGCGGCGACATCCTTTCGTACCCCGCCGGATTTCCCCACGGCGGCCCGCCGAATTCACGCTCCCAATCCCATCCCGTGTCTGACGTGCCATAGAACGACTTCAAGGAGACGACCGAACGCTGGGTTACGGCCGCCTTGAAGCGATTGGTATGTCCGACAATCCAATTGGTCATGTAACCACCGTACGATCCACCTGTGACACCGACACGCCGGGAATCAACATACGACTGGGCACAGAACCACTCAGTCCCTGCCATGACGTCCTCGTAGTCGACTGTTCCCCATGCGTTAACGATGGCAGTCGTGAACTCCTTGCCGCGTCCCTGGGATCCTCTCGGATTGCAGAAGAAGACCACGTATCCCCTTGCTGCAAGAAGCTGCATTTCGTGAAAGAATGAATAGCCGTACTGCGCCCTCGGTCCGCCGTGGATTTCGACGATTCCCGGATAACGCCTCCCGGCTCGGAAGTTTGGCGGTTTGAGAACCCAGCCTTGGATCCGGGTCTTTCCAGTCGAGGTGAACCAGACTTCTTGCGGTTTGCCGATGGCTACTTCTCTGAGCCATTTGTCATTGATAGCGGTGATCATCCTTGGTGTGGAGCTGCTGTGAAGATCAGCGATTCCCACTTCCGCTGGATGCGCGGCATCCGCCACGAGCAGTGCAACTCGTCGCCCGAGCCTCCCAAAGGAGGCCCCCTGCACATGACACTTCGTACGGAAAAGCGGCTTGGGTATTCCACCTCGCGATGGGAACCTGGACAGAAGCGTCGCCCCAGTATCGGAAGTCGGTACGGTGATCGTTCTGCCGTCAGGAGACCACTGCGGGGGGAATGAACCGTGCCCTTCACCGGTGTCAGAGAGGGTCAGGTCATAGGTCTCGCGATCAAATGTGGGCGTCAGATCCCGCGCGGCTGGCCGACCGCTCGTGCCAACTGCCCATACATGCATCGGGCTGCTGCCCCATGCCGCATCGGGATCCGTATGACCGTAGTAAGCGATGAGTCCGCCTTGAGGGGAAAACGATGGTGACTCGACAGGACCAGGAGGGGTGGGTACCAGCCGGATCGGACCACCGGTGGAGCGCATGAGAAACAGGTCCTGGCGCATCGGATCTCGATCCGGATCTGGGCGGTGATTGGACACGAAGGCGATCCACTTGCCATCCGGCGAGATGGCTGGGCTGGTCTCGTTGAAGCGCCCGCGGGTCAGTTGCGCCCCTTCCCCAGTTGCGATGTCGAAAACCCAAATGTGGAAACCGTCGCTGGGGATGTAGCCTTCCCCATCGTAGCGGTAGAAGAGACGCTCAACATGCCGGAACACTGGAGCTTCGCGCTTGGACTTCTTGTCAGGCGATTGCCCTTTCGCCGCCTTCTTGTCCGCATTCCCTGAATCTGGGATGGGGTCATTCTGCCGAAATCCACAGACAATTGACCGAGAGTCGGCCGTAAAGACCGGCCACGCGAAGGTGCCGTCCTTCTCTGTGAGCGGATGCGACTCACCGCCGTCTGTTGGCAAGAGATGAATGCCGGGATGGTCGCCGCGCTTTGCGAGGAAGGCGATCCAGCGGCCGTCGGGCGAGAATTGAGGCGAGGAGTCGCTGCGTTCACCAAACGTCAGTTGCCGCAATTCGCTCCCATCTGCCTGACATTGCCACAAATGCGACAGGTATTTCTTTCTGTCTTCTGACACCGTTTCGACGGCGAAACAGACAGTTGTCTCGTCCGCGGACAACGCGGGCGAGCGAAGGAACTTGATTCGAGTGATATCATCGGCGGCGACGGGGCGCCGTTGGGGTGAACGTTTTGTGGGCATTCTCCAGCTCCTGCCTCAGATTTCTGACATCTCCGATGGAAACCTCAAGTTTACCCGCGGCTGGACGATCCAAGAATCTGCTCGCCAGCACCGCAACGGGGAACATAGGCGATTTTGCGGCCGGACCACAGAGAATTTGCCCGCACACGTCTCCCGTTGGCCAATCGATACAAGGAAACCTCTGTCCCTCTACTGTGTTTACCTTATTTTGGTGGGGACTGGTCCCGGGATCGGTCTATTGACCAGCCGGGGCGGTGCCGAAATATCGAATGAAAGAGATGAAATCAACAGGGGGTGCTGACGACCGCTCCGCAACGCTGGCCCGGTACTCAGGATGGAGAGTGTCATGAGAAGAACTTCTGCGGTCTTGATGTTTGTTGCTGCTGCACTCACCGCGACATGGGTGGTCCCGCCGCCGGCTTGTGCCGGAAGAATCGCGCCCGAGCTTGAGCGGCGTCTGCTGGCTTCGGGACCGGATGAATTCGTGCCGGTGATCATTCGTCCCCACGGCACGCTTTTGGGGGCGGCGCTCAAACGCCAGGTCGCGGCGCGGTATGCCACGCGTTCCGAGCAGCATCGCGAGGCTGTTGCAGCACTTAAGGCGACGGCCGGCGCGACACAAATGTCCATCTCGAGTGCGCTGGATTCTCCTGAGCTGGCAGGGCGCGTCGCCGAGGTGCGGCGTTTCTGGATTGATAACATTATCACGGCGCGCATGACGCCATCGGCGATTGCCGAGGTGGCCAGCCGCGCCGATGTCGACGAAGTCATCGCACTGCCCCAAGTGAGCTGGATTGAACCGCTGCAAGTTCCGGACGGTGTCGTTCCGGCTGGGGTGACTGGCAAGGCGCAACCCGGGTTGCGAGCGATCAAGGCGGACTCTTTATGGAAGATGGGTTACACCGGCAAGGGGCGGGTGGTCGCGTCGATCGACGCCGGAGTCGACGGATCACATTTCCTGCTGTCCGGCAACTGGCGCGGACATAACGGTTACCCCGTTCGTGAGAGCTGGTTTGACCCGCAACACAACGATTCAATCCCCCGCACTTTCCCGGGGGAGATCCCCAGTCACGGCACGAATGTCATGGGAATCATGGTTGCTGTGGATACTCTGGTGTCGATGGATACCATCGGAGTCAGTTTTGGCGCGCAGTGGATTTCCGCCGCGGCGATCGATCTGCAAGGCACTAGCATCGTCGAGGCGCTGCAATGGCTGGCCGATCCGGATGGTGACCCGAATACAGAGGAGGATGTACCCGATGTCGTCAACAACTCCTGGGGGTTGTCCCTCGTCGATTCCCGGGGACGGTACGATTCGGTTGGCTCATGCAGTGATGTCTTCTGGAACGCAATCGACAACGTGGAAGCCGCGGGCTCGGTGATGCTCTTTGCGGCGGGGAACGAAGGTCAGTTCAATCAGTTCAAGGCGTCGATCCGCAATCCGGCGAGCCGGATTACGAGTGAGACCAACGCCTTCTCTGTCGGGATGGTGGACGCCAGTTCCGAGTCCGCACCGATCACACTGCGTCCAGAATCGTCGCGTGGACCGTCTACGTGCGATATGTTGACAGTCAAGCCGGAGATCGTCGCACCCGGTAACCGCATTCTTACCATCGGGCCCAACAACCGTTTTACGGATTTGACGCTCGGTACATCGTTTGCGGTTCCGCATGTTTCCGGAGGGGTCGCTCTATTGCGGGAATACAATCCCAATGCGACTGTCGATACCATCAAATGGGCACTCCTCCACGGAGCCCGCTACTTGGGACCATCGCCCCCTGGTCCGGACAATCTGTGGGGTCATGGTCTTCTCGACCTGATGGGAGCGTACCGGCTAATGCCGGTCAACAATCAGCCGGCCCTTTATATCAAACGCGATCTCTACACCCGTCCTGCTCCCGGCAGTTCCGATTCGATGGTCATTGTTCTGCGCTCCCAGGGCCCGGCCGTATCGAACGTCAGCGTGACGCTGGTTCCCGAGGACTCGCGCCTGACCATCACGGATCCGAGCGCGGCATTCGGGGATTTTGGCGCGCTGGGGGACACATCGGGAAACTATACCGACCCGTTTAGGTTTTCCGTGGCGGAAGGGCCGCTGCCGGGAGAGCGCCTGCCGGTCCGTTTCGACATCACGGGCAGCGGCGGTTATTCCAGGACTGTGCGAGGGGTCATCCAGGTTGGCCCGGCACAAACGGACGAACTATTCACCCACAGCGCGGGGCACTTCCAGATGACTGTGTCCGCCTATGGGACTTTCGGGCTCCAATCTGACGGGCTGTCACCGCGTGTGGGCGGGACGGGGTACCTCTACGGCGCAGACCCCACGCAGAGTCTCTTCGAGGGAGCCTTCCTGCTGGGCGTCGATTCAGTTCATGTCTCTGACAATGCGCGCAACCTCGTGGGATCCCCGGACGATGATTTCCAGGTCGATCCCGGAGGGCGCCTGGACGTGCAGAGCCCCGGCTTGCAACACACCGAAGAGACGCGCGCAGCCTTCACCGATGCGAATGCGGAGCATCCGATCGGACTCTTTGTTGAGCAGCGGACTTTCGCTGACAGCGCGCACGACGATGCCAATTATCTGGTGGCGGAGTATACGATCCACAATCGTTCCGGATCGACCATTCACGATCTGCATGCCGGGCTGTACTTCGACTGGGACTTCCCATGGTCTCAGTTCAAAGATGACCCGGCGGCGGCCACTCGCGACACCGGCGGGTACGACCCGTCCGCAAGAGTGGGATGGATGGGTGAACGCGGCGCGAATCGGTTACGCGGCCTGGCAGTGCTCACCGCTCCAGGGACCACCTCATATCGCTACTTCGCTAACAACCCTGAGGTTTACTTCGGTGTCACTGATGCCTTGAAGTGGCACGCGCTGTCAGGTGGTTTCACCAATGACACTCCCAGGGATACCGGTGACGGCTCGAATTTGATTGCCACGGGTCCGCTGACGATTCTGCCCGACAGTGCGGTCACTGTGGCATTCGCCATTATCGGGGACACGACAAGAGGCGGCATGCTGGCCTCTGCCTCCCGT
>JAGVEK010000096.1 GCA_020058315.1 Candidatus Zixiibacteriota bacterium | reverse complement strand
GATGCGGGGTGGAGCAGTCTGGTAGCTCGTTGGGCTCATAACCCAAAGGTCACAGGTTCAAATCCTGTCCCCGCTACCACTTTGAAAGAATCCCTGATGCCTTGCGCATCGGGGATTCTTTTTATTCTCAGCTCGCCGCTGCCGCCCACCCCGTCGACCGTCAGGTTCTCCACGAAGGCGCGCACGACGCGCTTGCGTTCCTCCATGGTGCCGTGCGCGAAGGCGGCTTTCGGTCTCTTGACGCTCGCTGCAGAGCCGTCCGAGCCGGTCCTTCAGGAGATCGCGGTGCTCGGCAGAGGACGCGGCCAGGTCGATCACCGAATCGATCTTCGTCGTGAGTTCCTCCTGGCGCGCCCTCAGTCGACGCACCTCCGGCCCCTGGTGAACTATGCCTCCAGGGATTCCTTGAAGCTCTAGACGAGAAAGTCATTGGCAATTTTGTCGGATCTTTGGCGAAACGGCTATCCGCCGAGGAATTGGGACGCGTGCTTTCATGTGCGCCATTTCGGGAATCAATCTGGCGGCTAGTGGATGAGCACGGTGATGAAGCACGTGCTCGCTACTGGGCGAATGTTTGCCCCTCTTGGGGCCGCCAATCACCTGCTGCACTTTGCGAGATAGTTGACGGCCTTCTTAAAGCGCGACGTCCGCGGGCGGCATTCCATGCCGTTCACATGGATTTCGGTAGTATTGAGACATCCCGCCTAATGCAATTGCTTCGAGATATTGCCACGGTCGATGCTGAGCCCAAAGGCCACTACAAAATTGATCGTTACTATGTCTCGGAGGCCCTGGCCTCGCTTGATGGCCGGGCAGGAGTAACCGTGGATGAGATGGCTCAACTCGAGCTGCTTTTTCTGGGCCTTCTCGACGACACTGAACACGGAACTCCCAATCTTGCACGTCAAGTTGCCAAGACGCCGGCTCTGTTTGTCGAAGCAGTCATACATGCATACAAACGAAGTGATAACGGGGGGGATCCGGCGGAGTTTGTAATCGGGGATCCCGAAAAGCGTGCAGCTGTTGCCATGACCGCTCACCAACTTCTCAGCCAGGTTAGCCAGATGCCTGGCGACGACAAGGACATCGACGAACAGGCCGATGCGCTCTTCGCGTGGATTACCGATGTCCGACAACTTTGCCACCAGTATGCACGCGCAGACATAGGCGACCAGTGTATTGGTCAGATGCTGGCGAGAGTACCCGCCGGCGAGAATGCAGCTTGGCCGCGCGAAGCCATTTGCGAAGCAATGGAGAGAACAGCCTCTCCGGAGATCGGCATCGGATTCCGGATTGGGGTTATCAATTCGCGCGGTGTGCATTCGCGCGGTGAAGGCGGCGACCAGGAGCGAGAACTTGCCGCGAAGTATCGTGCCGTTGCAGAACGCCTGAACTTCAGCCACCCCTACATGGCTGGAGTCATCGAAGGTATTGCCAGGTCATACGACCGTGAGGCCGAAAGGGAAGATGCCGAAGCGAAGGCAAACTGGAGACTGCGTCGTTGAAAGGTTGTGGCTACACCGCCCTGCTACTCCAACTTCGCCGCCACAACCGTATCGAGCATGCGCTGCACAAAGGTATCCTTATCCTCTTCCTGGAACAGGATCTGGCGTTCGTTTATTTCCTGCTTGTCCATTCCCCAGAGCATCCTCATCGTCGCCGACGGCGTGTTGGACACGATAAAGGAGTGCAAGGAGATATGTCGATCCCCGAGCCGCCGCTCGATTTCCTTGATGGTCTCGAAAAACTGAATCTTGGGGTCTGTTTGGCCGAGATTCCGAATCCCCTTTGGGTCCACAAAGACCACATGTTGCCGGTCTTCGGCAAGCAACCACAAGATGAAATCCGGGTGGAAGTTTCCCGCCTCGAAGAACCCTACCCCCCGGCCTTTGCTCAGGTTGCGAAGCATGGTGCGGCGTCAGCACCATCAAATGACCTTTTGGTATCTATTCGGCATTTTCGTCACGAGAAACACTCTTGTTCGTGTCAAGCCATTGGTCCACGTCTCCTATTCGGAAACGCCATTGGCTCCCGGCCTTCGAAGCCGGCAGCTTCCCCCGGCTGGCCATCCGGTAGACCGCGTCCTTGCTCTGACGCAGGTACGCGGCTACTTCGGCCAATGTCATGAGGTTGTCCATTGGGACTGCCCCGCTTGGTCGTATCCAGGAATCAGGGGATTTGCCTAGTGTTGCGTATTGGTGCCGCGCTTTCAAGAGGTCGCAGGTAAAGAGGATCCAGGCATAGCGGGGCAGGCAAACCTGATGCTTGTCGCCATGTGCTCATGTGGGTGGAAGAAGTACCCGGATAATGCGGTGGCGATCAGGGCCAAGGCTCTCCGTCAGGTCGACCGCTGGCCCTTCGACGGGCCCGTCGCCGACGGACGGAACCTATCGGATCCCAAGCTCCCCATCTGAGGCATAACCCATTGCCCGATACCCCTTCATCCGTCGCTCGAACATCCGTGCCAGCATGGGCACGTGCCGATCGACGTAATCGTAGATCCTCACCTCACTCTTCCCAAGGCTCTGCCGGTGCAACCGGCCGGCGTACTGCACGAGCGTCCCCTTCCACGACACCGGCAGGGCAAGGAACAGGGTGTCGAGACGCGCATCGTCAAACCCTTCGCCGAGAAACCGTCCCGTCGCCAGCAGCAGCCGTTCCTCGCCGGCGGGGATGCTCGCCAATTGCTCGGAGACCTCGCGACGCTGCTTGGCGCCCATGCCGCCTCGCAGGATGACCAGGTGACGCACACGATCGCGCAATCGCTCGGCGAGGTGCTCGATATGATCGCGCCGCTCAGTGAGGAGGACCGGCGAACGCCCCTCGGCCAGCGCCTGGGCAACGTCGTCGAGGATCATGTCATTTCGCGACCGGTCGGCCGCCAGCGCACCGTAGAGTTCCTGGATCCCCGGGGCCGCCCCCACCGACAACCGAAACGTCGTCTCCCGGATCACGAGATGATGTTCGAGCACGTGCTCTGCCGCCGCGCTCCTGGAATCGATCGCGAATCGCACCG
>JAGVEK010000223.1 GCA_020058315.1 Candidatus Zixiibacteriota bacterium | reverse complement strand
CGGCGTTCAAGCTGACATATATCGAGAAAACCGGAATTCCCGGAAACGGAACGCTTCGCTCTGGTCGGGATAGGGGAACTACGCTAATCCCATTCGAGGAAGACACGGACAGACTGGTTCTGCAGGAGTTCTAGGCTCGATCCCGGGGCAAGGTTGGGGCATCCTCCGAATGCATGATGCCACGGCGTGCCACCTCGGTGATTCAGTCTGCCATCCGGCTGACATCTTCAAAGGAACCCGATCAATTGTCTGATCCCCGATGACGCCGATAGTAATTAGAAGGGGAAGTGCTGATGGCCATGAACGTCTTGGTGGTAGACGACAGTGCAGTGATGCGCAAGATGATCGTCCGGACTCTGCGTCTCAGCGGCCTGCCATTGGGTGATCTGTACGAGGCGGGCAACGGGCAGGAGGGGTTGGACGCACTGCGCGATCACTGGGTCGACCTGGCCCTGGTGGACATCAATATGCCGCTGATGAACGGCGAGGAGATGGTCGACCGGGTCCGGCAGAACCCGGAGACCGCGGATTTGTCCGTAATCTTGGTCTCAACAGACTGCAGCGAGACTCGCATCGAGATGTTGCAGAAGAAAGGCGCAGGGTTTGCGCATAAGCCGTTCACGCCAGAAGGCCTCCGAGAGGCCATTAGTCACCTGACAGGCGTGGCGCATGACGAGCAAACTGGAGAAGGAATTTCATCGGGCAGAGGTCCTGACTTTTGAAGAGCTTGGCCTCGATTCGCGCAGGACTCTCCAGCCCCCGCCGGGTATTTGCACGAAACTTTTCCCGTTTTGACTTCGTAGTACGCGATTAGTATGGATGCCGGATCACAGGCGTCGCATGGATTGTAATCGTGAATCCTGGCATCGGGCACGCCGTGATTGTCCAGAATGGCTGCCCACCAGAATTTTTGCCCCCTCAGCCACCTGCGGTCAGGTTTCAAATCACTGGAGGTGTAACATGCGTTCAGGACTCAGGACATTTCTTGTGGGTCTCCCCCTTATCTGTTCCGCCGCCATGGTTGCCGCCGAGAACCCCGTCGTGGACCGGTACACTCTGGATGCGGCGTTTCAGCCGGGATCAGCCCGGATGGAAGGCTGTGCGACAGGGCACTTTGCGTGCACGGGGGATCTGCCCAAGGTGGTGACGTGCTATCTCCATGGGGAACTGACTGTCGACAGCGCCCAGATTGCCGGCCGCAGGATCACAGTCGATCAGCAGCCCGTGTTTTATGGATATGATTACTCGTTGATTGCCACAGAGGTTTCTCTGCCGCTCGACGGGGTGTCGTGTGAGAGCACGCTCACTGTCTACTACTCCGGCTACTTCCATCCGTCGAACGCCCGTTCGCCGTCGGATTACATGCGGATTGACAATGAGGGAGTCTTCCTTCGGGCCTATGGATATTCGCTCTGGTTTCCGGTTTTCGTCCCGTCGGGCAGCAATGACCCGATCGCAACGTTCACGAAAGTCACGATCCGGACGCCCTCGGAATTCCAATCCGTATTCGTTGGACGTAAGACCGGTGAGTATGTGAAAGATGGTCAGCGCATCACCGAGTGGAGCGCCAAAGATATCCCGCTGACCGCGGCCCAGTGCACGGCCCGGCGTTACGTGGTTGCCTCGGATGCGAGCTGCTCGGTCTATCAGTTCGATGATTCGACCTCGAAGGCGGCCGGGGCCCAGATTCTGCAATTCACGACAGCGATGAATGCCCTGTATGACCGGAACTACCGAAGAGGGATGGCCGGTACGGAGTTCTATGTCATCGAGATGCCCCCGTACGGCGATATCTCCAGCGGAAATGTCACCGGCCTGCAGGCTTCAACCTGGAAGTTGTTTCAGGAGAACACCGACGCCAAAAGGGCGCTCGGCCATGAACTGGTGCACCCCTATACGGCGGTCCCGGTCGATCGCGGTGATCCGTTGTACTGCCTCGCACGAGAGGGATTCCCCAGCTATTTCCACCTGCCGATTCTGGCCGAGGTGCTTGGGAACGATGTCTATGACCGGTTCATTGATTGGATGGAGAAGCTCTATCTGGAGAAGAGGCAGACAGGCAAGACCCGTTGGGGGGCGAACCTCCCTCCGGAAAAGCCGCTCTTGCAGATCAAAGCCGATGAGTTGTCCACTTACAAAGACGAATTCGTACTCGATGATCGTGCCCTGCTGTTTCTGAATTACCTCTACCGTAGCATGGGCCGCAAGAGGTTCTTCGCCTTCACCTCGGACATCTTTAACCGAAAGAAGCTGACGACCGACACCTTCCATCAGGCCGTTGTGAAGCACCTGCCCTCGGCAGCCAGCGATGTGGATATCTGGCTTTCGACTACGGAGTACCCGGAACGACTGCACCTGGATCACCTGAGAGCTCGCAAAAAGTGATACAGAGACAAGCCACATAGGGCCGGCGTTGAACTGCTGCTCTTGACTCTCCCGATGCTCCAGACGTTCATTCTTCCAGTCTGGTGACTGACTGGAGAGAAAACGAATGGATTGGCTATTTCTCCTTATTGGGATTGTTGTCGGCGGAGCGGCCGCGTGGTTCCTGGGCAAGGCCCAGGCCCGTGATAGCCTCGCGATTGTCCGCCAGCAGATTGATCAGAAGGACCGCGAGATTCTGGATCTTCGCAAGATGTACGATGAGGAACGGGTCGGCCATGCCTCGCTGAAATCGAAGCTGGAGGAGAAGGAACAGGCGCTTACCGCGCAGAAGACCTATATCGCGGAGAGCGAAAAGAAGCTATCAGACTCTTTCGCGGCACTTTCCAGAGATGCACTCCTCAGCAATAGTCAGGTGTTCCTGGATCGGGCGAAGAGCGAACTCGCGAACCTGGTCACCGATGCCAAAGGCGATCTCGGCAAGCGGCAGCAGGCGATCGATGATTTGCTGAAGCCGCTGAATGAGGTTCTCAACCGTTACAACGATCAAGTCCAGCGCCTGGAGGAGAGCCGTCAGAAGGCGTATGGCAGTCTTGATCAGCAGCTCAAGAGCGTCGCCACGACCACAGAGTCGCTACAGAAAGAGACCGGCAATCTGGTGCAGGCACTGCGTGCTCCACAAGTGCGCGGACGCTGGGGGGAGTTGACGCTACGACGTGTTGTTGAGCTGGCCGGAATGACCAAGTACTGCGATTTCACCGAGCAGTTGTCGGTGGACACCGATTCCGGACGGCTGCGACCCGATATGATTATTCACCTTCCGGGCGGGCGCGATATCGTGGTCGATGCCAAGGTGCCGCTGGTTGCCTACCTCGACATGATCGCGGCGACCAATGATGAGGATCGTGGACTCCACCTCAAGCGTCACGCGGGCCAGGCGCGGGAGCACATGCGCAAGCTCGCAACCAAAGAGTACTGGAACCAGTTTGACAAGGCCCCGGATTTCGTGGTGATGTTCATTCCGGCCGAATCGTTCTTTAGCGCCGCCGCGGAGCTCGACCGGCTGCTGATCGAGGATGGCATCCGCAATAACATCATTCTTTCGTCGCCAACCACTTTGATTGCCCTTTTGCGCACGATTGCCATGGGCTGGCGGCAGGAGCAGCTCGCCGAAAACACCAAGCAAATCGGTGCGCTCGGCGCGGAGATCTACGAACGCATTGCGACCTTCGTGCGCAACTTCGCCGCAGTTGGAAGTTCTTTGGAGAAAGCTACCGAGGCTTACAACAAGTCGGTTGGGAGTCTCGAAAGCCGTGTGCTGGTCTCTGCCAGGAAATTCAAGGAGCTGGGGACGACCACCCAGAACGATATTCCCGAAATCTCTCAGATCGAACACATACCCCGTTCAATCGAGACCGAGGCGCTGCCGGAGTAGGTTCTCTCCCCAAGCCCCTTTCCCGAAATCTCGAGAAGGGAGAGATGAATGACTGTGAGTGTTCGGTCTTTCTCCAATGTGGCGCAGCCGCCCTCGGCTGCGCGCGGGCGAGGGCGCCCGCGCCACATTTCGCCACGCTATGCCCAGTTGGGGAAATGCACTCGCAGCACATGTTCGATATCTTCGTAGGTGAATCCACGCCGCGCGAGGAACCCCAGGATGCGACGCTTGATCTTTGCGGGGTCATCACCCGAAGAGGTCAGGCGTGCCAGACGCGTGTCGATCAAATCGCGGAGAGCAGCAAGTTCATCAGAACGAGAGTAGGTTGAGATTGCCTGGTCGATGCTTTTCTTCCGGATGCCCTTCTGTTTCAGCTCGTAGGAGAGGGCCGCGCGTCCTCGCGGCGAGAGCCGCCTCCGGGTATTCACCCAAGCTCCGGCGAACCGTTCGTCGCTGAGCAGTTTCTCTTTCTCCAAT
>JAGVEK010000474.1 GCA_020058315.1 Candidatus Zixiibacteriota bacterium | reverse complement strand
TGGTGGCGGACTCGGGACGCGAAGTGCGTCAGGTGGCGATTATTGATGCCAAGGGGAATGTGGCGGCGCATACGGGGGCGAAGTGCATTGCCTATGCCTCGCACATCACCGGCCCCGGATTCTCGGTCCAAGCCAACCTGATGGCGGATTCCACAGTGCCACGCGCCATGGCCAAAGCGTACACCGAAGCGAAAGGCACATTGGGAGATCGTCTTCTTGCGGCGCTTCGTGCCGCCGAAGGGGAAGGCGGCGATATCCGCGGACGGCAGTCGGCGGCCATTGTGATCGTCGATGGTCAGCGGCATGACAAACCGTGGCAGGGGAAATTGGTCGAATTGCGAGTGGAGGATCATCCCGACCCTATCGGTGAGTTGACACGCGTGTATCGTCTCAGCGAAGCCTATGATTGGATGAATCGCGGCGACGTCTATTCGGAAAAGAAGCAGTGGGACTCAGCCGCCGTCGCCTACGGCACTGCGGAGAAGATGGCGCCGCAGATCATGGAGTTGCCTTTCTGGCACGCCGCGACACTGGCTAACGCTGGCCGTGTCGGCGATGCGTTGCCGATCTTTGGCCGTGTGTTTGCCAAGGAGCGGCGCTGGATTCCGCTGGTGACGCGTCTGGTACCTGCGGGGTTGCTCCCGAATGACACGACCGTGGTTAACCGGATATTGCGGATGGTGCCGACAAAGTGAAGGTAAGTCGATGCGACGTCGTCTCTCTGTCCGATCAAACGCCGCCTGTGAAGTGTTATCTCGATTGGAGGGCTGACAAGTTTGGCCCACCAAATTGAATTGAAGACCGGCTGGTCGGCAACGGCCATCGTTTCTTCCGAGTCGTAACTCCCTCAACCACAATGACTCTCGTTTCTGATTGGCGACAGGCGTCTCATCTATTGCGGGAATAAAGGCGCCATTGGCGGGTATTAGTAATGAATCACAGGGCTGGGTTTGGCCCGCCCAGGGCGGAATATGCAAGTGCGCCATTACAGAAGAAGCGTCGCACTGCTTCTTGGAGCGATAGCCGCTGTGGGACTTGGGACCTGCACCCATCGTGGTACCGAGCCGAAGGACGAGCCTGAGCCTCTGATCCACGAGCTATGGCCTGATGAAGAGGCTGAGCTTATGGCATTGTTGATCTCCGGCAAGGCCAGCGCGCCACGTGAGTTGTATGATCGCGTGCACACAGATTTGGCCTTCATCCGCCAGCGTTGGGGAGATTCCCTACCCATTGTCCGGAATCTGGTATTCTCTCCACCATTTCGAGCGGGTCGGATCGAGATGAGTGCCGACGACGATGTCTACATAGCGATGCAACAGGGCAGGTACACGGCGTGGGATTCCCTGAACGAGCTCTACGGTCTGACCGGTCTGAGCTTCGGCGAGTGGCTCAACATGGTGTTCCTCCATTTCGGCACGAGAGTGAATCCGCGCGTGCTGACCTCCGCCTACCAAGGGCTTCCCGGTATTCGGTGGGTCTATCCCGGCTGGGGTGAGGTTGGAGATCGTCCCAGGCTTTATGGCTACCTCCAGACCTCCGGTCCTTCCTACCTCTTTCGGGATGGGTGGGGTGATTGTCCGGCGGGTTGCATCTACTCTCATTACTGGTACTTCCAGTCCGTCGGTGACACGGTTGCGTATCTCGGTGAGTTCCTTCCAAGCTGGGACAGTGTGGTTCCCGTCCCGGGCTGGTGGACCGAGGCACGGAAGTGCATAGGTCTTTATCACGCTGAGGCCTTCTGGGAACGGCAGGACAGTGCGGCACCGACACCAGTCACTGATCTGCTGGCCGGCAACCCGGCGAGCAACTCAGTTACCCTGTCGTGGACTACACCCTATGACGGCGGCAGCAGCGGACGGGCGACCGGGTACGACCTCCGGTATGCCAAGTTCGTGATCGCGGATTCCACGTGGGCGATGGCAAGGGGCGCCTACGACCTGCCCCGCCCAGGACCACCGGGCAGCCCCGATCATTTCACGCTGCAAGGCCTTGAATCAAATACCACGTACTACTTTGCTATCAAGACCACCGATTACGCGAGGAATTGGTCGGCTCTCTCCAATGTGGCCAACGCGGCAACCATCCCAAGTCCCGGATGGGTCATCTACGACACTTCCAACAGCGACTTGGCAGCCAATCAGGTCAGTGCGATCGCTGTCGACCGGGATGGCAGTCTGTGGTTTGCGACAGACAGCGGAGCTTGTCGCTATGACGGTGTGGGCTGGACGACATACACGCCTGTTAATAGCGGGTTGCCGTACGAACGGGTCACTGCGATCACCGTTGACTCGTCGGGGAATAAGTGGTTTGCGACCGGCGCAGGTGTTGCGCGATTCGATGGGTTCAGTTGGACCACCTACAGGCGAGCGAGCAGTGGCCTGGCCGGTGATGTTGTCCTGTCGATCGCGGCAGATGCCCTCGGAGGTGTGTGGTTCGGAATCGTCGGTCCCAAGACCAGCTACTATGATGGTGCGAGTTGGACATCATACGACATCCCGAGTCAGATGACGAGGGGAAATCCGGTATGGACCGTCGCCGTCGATATCGATGGGAGCGTCTGGTTCGGGACGGGGGTCGATGTCAGCAAGTTCGATGGGACTGATTGGGCGATATACACGAAGGCCAACAGCGGACTTCGCGCCGGCGCAGTTCGATGCGTGGCGATTGACCGTGGCGGCGCCAAGTGGATGGCGTACGGAAACAGCAATTATGGCATGAACGGTGTGACACGCTTCGACGGAATCACTTGGACGCAATTCACGCCTGACAACAGCGGTCTGGCCTCTGGCACCGTCAATTCGATCACGGTCGGTCCGTCTGGGGAACTCTGGTTCGCCACAGGAAATGGCGCCACGCGGTGGGATGGGACAGCCTGGTCGACGTTCCACACCGGGAACAGTGGGCTTGTGTCGAATGACGTCCTGTCGATTGCCGTCGACAAGCAGGGCGGAATTTGGTTCGGTACGCGAGACCGAGGCGTCAGCAGAATCTCCGAACCGTCTGCGATTTCGGTGGCCACTGCGACAATCCGAGGATATTGACCCCTGTGGGAAACCACGCGATCAGAAGAGGAGTGGTAACATGCGTGGCTTGTTGATGTACTTTCTCGTCGTGCTCTCAATGGTGGCCTGCCAGGGGAATCCAACCAAGCCCGGTTCCGGGCTGGGCGACCCCGTGCTCAAATTCTCACGCCAGCCTGCGCTTGGCTTCTGCCCCCGGGATGGGGAGGTATTCAAGGCGACCATCTGGCGGAATGGCGCCGGGGTGCAGACGCTGAGCGGCTCGCGGCTGGCCGGGTTCGCTGCACCGCACGATAGCTGTATTCAGACGATTAATTCCGGACGGTGCCTGGTCGATGTACCATTCGAAAACCGTGTCCTCACTCCGGCACAATCGACCGAATTTCTGCGCCTTCTGGATGCTATCCCGGCGGTACCACACAACATCAATTATGCATGTGATCCATGCCTGATCACGCGATACGAGTTTGGCGGACGCACAGAGGATGCCAACCCGTGTGACTCGGTGCCTGAAGCATATCACCAGAGTCTGGCCAATGTGGAGAACTTCCTGGATTCACTCTCGTCGGATTCAGGGCTGTGAACTCGATTCGGACTGAGGGTGCGTGGTGTTCGAGGAGTGTCGATATTAGCAAGGGGAGGTGCGTATCATGCGTCATTTAGCCTGTTTGTTC
>JAGVEK010000224.1 GCA_020058315.1 Candidatus Zixiibacteriota bacterium | reverse complement strand
TGGTTTGCGATGGCTGGCGGATCTTCTCCGGCAATCAGATCCACATGAACTACGGCTGGGGCGGTTCGACGACCGCCTGGTACTTTGTCGACAATATCTACGGAAGCGATCCGGCCTATGAGTGCATAGTCGCTGGAATCAGGCCTCTGGCGGACTCATTCTACGCGACTCTGTCAGTCCAATCAGCGAATCCCGGGTTGGACGTGCCCATTTTGGTGAGTCCGGCTGATACGAATGGTCAGTCAGGTGGATTGACGCCGTTCATCAGGAAGTACAGTGCCGGTCGGCAGGTGGCATTGACGGCGCCGGCCATCGGCGGGGGGAATAGTTTCGTGAAGTGGCAGCGCGACGGGCTGGATTACCCTGGTGACACGACCACCAGCGTGAATCTGGATAAATGCCACACGATGACCGCGGTTTACCTGCCATGTTCAGAAACGGTCAGCAGGCCGCACATTGCCCCCGCAGGTCCTCTGTGCGTGAACGATATGTATTGTGTGACCTGGAATCAGCTGCCAGGTGCATCGTCCTACGAGATCCAGGAGAACGGCGGATTGTGGATCGGAACCGGCACCGACACTGTGAAGTGGTTTAGCAGACCTGTCGCTGGGATTCCCTCGTACGTCGTGTGCGCGGTGTCGGCGTGCGGGCAAGGCGCCGCAAGCCTGCCGGCCAGCATCACGGTAGACGATGTCGCACCATCGGCGCCTGCGCAGCCATGGATCGACCGCCCCAGCCCTGTTTGCGTGAATTCGGCGTATCATGTGATCTGGGACACTGCTGCAGCCGCGAGCGCGTACGAGGTGAGGGAGAATGGTGGAACTTGGTCCAATGTCGGAGCGTTGACTGCGCTATTCTGTGAGAAGTCTGTCCCCGGCGTTTACACATACGAAGTTCGGGGCGTGAACGGCTGCGGCGTGAGCGGCGCCAGCCCGCCGGTCTCGGTGACAGTAACGGCGAGTGGTGGCGGACCGGCGGCCCCGACGCAGCCGGCGATCTTGCCGCCAAGTCCTGTGTGCTCGGGCAAGTCGTACGCCATACGCTGGGATCCGGTGCCGCAGGCGGAAACTTACGAGATTCGCGAGAACGGGGGAGTGTGGCGCGGTTGCGGTGCTGCAACCATCTGGGGCGTCACGCCTCCGGGCAGCGGCACTTACTCCTATGAGGTTAGGGCTCTCAACGGATGCGGAACCAGCGACCCAAGTCCGACGGCAGTTGCGATCGTCGGCCCCTGTTACGACATCATCATTTTCTCGCTCCACCCGGATGCCGGTGTGGCCATCTCGATTAGTCCGCCGGATCAAAGCGGACAAGAGAGTAGCTCCACTCCCTTCGCCTGCGTGTATGGGGGCGGGGCTGTCGTGATTCTGGATGCCCCTGCCACGGCTAACGGCTGGAGCTTCCTCAAGTGGCAGCGTGACGGCGTTGATTTTACAATGTCCCGAACCATGATGTTCACCGTCGATACCAGTCGTGTCCTGACTGCTGTGTACCACACGCCGACTCTCTCTGTCGAATCATCCAATCCGTCAGTTGGCGTCCCCATTACCGTCGTTCCGCCCGATTTCAATGAGCAGGGCGATGGCTTCACATTCTTTGGACGAATGTACGAGGTGGGAACCGGAGTTACTTTGCAAGCTCCGGCCAAGGCCAATGGCAACCCGTTTGAAAAGTGGCAGCGAAACGGCGCTGACTATACGGGGAGCCAGACCGCGGCCCTGACGATGGACACCAACTATGCGATGACAGCGGTATATCACAGCATTACCGGAATCGAGATCGAATCGAAGACAGTGCCCCCCGGCACGGTGCCAGTCCATGTGAAACTCTCGAATGATGTTCCGGTGCGGAAGGTCGTTCTGCCATTAGAGATCCGGGAAGTGACCCCCGGCGCAACGATCACAACCCTGCGCGTGATCTATGCCGAGCGCCTGATGACCCACCTGACCGGAATCAGCACAGCGTTGCAGTTTGCCAGTCCGGATGGAACGTGCAAAAACGGTCTGGCCGGCGGGTACCGCAATGTGACATCAATCATCACTCCCGACATTGATGTTGCCGTCGGGCCTTTGCCGGAGGGGATTTCTCTTGTGCGCGGCAGAGTCTCCGATCCCGCACTCCCTCCCGGAACCGACACTTCCGGATCGATCATTCTCTCGCTCCACGTAACCGGAATCCATGGAACGTTCGAGATTGACACGACGTGCACCAATCCGGCCAATCATTGCATATTCTCCCAGGAAGATCCACCCACCTATACGAGTATCGTCCCGACATTCACCAAGGGAATAATCACGATCAGTTTGACCGGCTGTGTCTGTGCCAGGCAGGGTGATATCAACGACGATTTGATGATCGATGTGTTTGACGTCATCGGCGTGATCGGAGTAGCGTTCTCGGGTGATCCCGATCCACAGGATCCCGCTTGCGCCACGACCCGCGGAGACGTAAACAGCGATGGGGTCACTGACGTGTTTGATGTGATCTACCTGATTGCGACGGCCTTCAGCGGTGGCGCCCCACCGGTCAATCCCTGCACACCGTGATCCGGATGTAGGGCGCGTGATTCACGCACCATAGAATAACCGAAGCATGGTGCGTATCTACACGCACCGCTCTTCTTGTCGGAACGGCTTAAAATCCTGATACAAGCTTGATCAGGTAGAAGCAGCCAGCCGAGATCAAACCGGCAGCCGGTATGGTGAAAAGCCACGCCCAAACAATGCGCCCGGCCACGCCCCACTTGATGCCTGAAAGCTTGGTCGTGGCTCCCACACCGATGATCGCCCCGGTGATCGTGTGCGTCGTGGAGACGGGAATCCCCAGGTGAGTTGCCATGAAGAGGGTCGCCGCGCCGGACGTCTCGGCGCAAAACCCGCCAACCGGTTTGAGTTTCGTGATCTTCATACCCATCGTCTTGACGATTCTCCAGCCGCCGAACGCCGTACCCAGTCCCATCGCCAGATGGCAGGATAAGATGATCCACATCGTATCGAGATTGTTGAGAGAGAGCGTGGTGTCCGGACTCATGATCCCGCCGGCGATCAGCAGCGCCATGATGATCCCCATCGTCTTCTGGGCGTCATTGCCGCCGTGTCCCAGCGAGTAAAGCGCAGCGGACAGTAGCTGCGCTTTGCGAAACAGCCGGTCAACACTGCTTGGTCTCCAGTGGCGGAACGACCAGTAGACGATGATTGCGATGGCGAACCCCATGCCCATACCGATGAGGGGAGCAAGGGGGATGAACTGGACGGCTTTCCAGATGTGGCCCCAGCGGATGACGTCCAGCCCTTTGTACGCCAGGCCGGCGCCGGCCACTCCACCGATGAGCGCATGCGACGAACTGGTTGGAAGTCCCAGCCACCAGGTGATCAGATCCCACACGATCGCCCCGATTAACCCCGCCAGCACGACAAATACATAGACGGCGTCCTGGCCGTCGATCTTCACAATCTTCGCGATCGTGTCCGCGACACGAGGCGCGAAAACGAACATGGCGATCAAATTGAAGAATGCGGCCCACCATACCGCGACGCGCGGGCTCAGCACCCGCGTCGACACAACCGTGGCAATCGAATTGGCTGCGTCGTGAAATCCATTGATCACATCAAAGAGAAGGGCGACCGCCACAGTGGCGATGATGACCATCATGATCGGGGTCATGGTCAGGAAGCCTCAATCACGACACCTTCGACGATGTTCGCCACATCTTCGCAGCGGTCGACCGCCTTCTCCAGGCGCTCGAAGATTTCCTTCCACTGGATGATCAGCACAGGATCCGGTTCCTCCTTGAAAAGCCGCGCCAGTGCCGACCTCAAAATCCGGTCCGCCTCATTCTCGGCGTCGGAAATCGCGATGCAGGATTTTTGAATGGCCGGGCCATCACGGTTCAGGTGACGCAGGCCGACAACAGATCGTTCGAGTTCGGTCGTTGCCTTGATCAGGATCTCGGTGAACTGCTTGAGTTCGGGGCGCATCTCCGTCATTTCATAGAGCGTCATGCGCGAGGCCGTGGCGTCGATCGAATCGACGATATCATCGAGGCGGCGGATCAACTGGTAGATGTCGCCGCGATCTATCGGAGTGATGAATGTTCGATGCAGGGCGTCGATACACTTGTGCGTGATATCGTCCGCCTCGTGCTCGATTTCCTTGATTCGGCTGTAGCGTACTGCCAGCTCGCTGGGATTCAGCGCGATGGCGTCGAGTTGCCGGCACACCGCGATGGACAATCTGCTGTGCTGCTCGAAGAAATCAAAGAAACCTGCTTCCTTGGGAAGAAATCGCTCAAACATAATCGCTCCAAATTCTCACGTCTCGGAAGTTGAGGCGCCTGTCGTGTGGAGAATCACCTGCATCAACCGACCCGATCCTCGCATAATCTAACCCTGCGAAAGCGCTGCGGCAGGGGCGGCAATGTAATCGAGCCTTAGCTCCTGTTCAACTCCTTTGTTTCGCGCTCCTTTGTTTCGCGCGCGCGGCCGCCTTTGGTGATCCCCACCCGCCGCCCTCTCCCGCCATGCCAGGTATCCGCTGCGCAGGGAGACGCTGCCGACCCCGGGGCTCGCTCCTGGTCTATGGACTCTTGAGCATGCTGCCGATATGACCGGTGGGGGAGTTAATGTCACGCACTGCGCAAATGCACCCGTCAGATCAACTGGACTCAGGTCCGCTGACTTTGGAAGGTGTCGTGGCCGGCCTCGGAGCCTACCCGCTTCCGCAGACCGCCATCATTCCAACTTTGATGCGGATGACCTCGGACCTGAATACCGATGTCGGCAGCCTTGT
>JAGVEK010000165.1 GCA_020058315.1 Candidatus Zixiibacteriota bacterium | reverse complement strand
GGCCGCCATGACAGAGTCGCGTGAGCAACCGCGCGATTCGAGAATCGACAGAACCTGCTTGATCGTCCCGGCGTGGCAGTTCGCAGCGCACACCACGCCGCTGAAGTGGCTCACCAGCACCTCGGCGTAGAGGTGTCC
Organism: Candidatus Zixiibacteriota bacterium; assembly: GCA_020058315.1. Taxonomy (GTDB): domain Bacteria; phylum Zixibacteria; class MSB-5A5; order WJJR01; family WJJR01; genus JACRMA01. Next base: position 2,434 of record JAGVEK010000165.1, on the reverse strand, counting down.
GGATGTTCCAGTGACGCGCGCATAGGCCATCGAGGGGACTGCGGTCGAGGGGTCGCTCCCCTTGAACTCCAGGACCATCGGCGACATGGAGGCTGGCCAGTCGGCGGGAAGCGGGAATCGCACCACGATGGCGCTGTCCAAGATCAGGCCATCCGGTTCCAGCCTCGCCGCGGCAATCGCCGCGCCTTCCAACGATGGTGGTCGCACTGGGATCAGTGACATCGCGGTGTCGGTCGGCAGGGCACCCGGTCCGATGATCGCCTGCACGCCCCCTGTCGTCGTGAGTGTCGCTCCGGTCAAAGCTGTCACATTCAGAGTGACTGCCCCTGGGAGATCCCCCACATCACCGTCGGTCCCGTTATTGGTGCCCTTCTTGAGTGAACAGGCGAGGATCAGTGCGATTACTGAGAAGGTGCACAAAGCACCGATAGTTCGTCTCGTCATTGACCAGTTCGACATGACATTCCCCCTTCAAGCTCGCGGTCCGCCGAGGGCGGACAATAATGCCGCGATTGATGAGATTTTCGGTCTACCTGCGTTAGATCGGCGGAGACCCCAGAGACTTGAGTGGACGGACATCGCCGGAGATCATCGATGTGATGTGCGGATTTACTGCCATGCGAGAGCCGTGTCTGGTCAGTTGCGGCTCATTGTCCGCCGGCGGCGGAGCGCGATCGCAGAGGCTTGTTGAAAACGCGGATCCGAATCAGGGTGTCACGAACAAGAGGGTCTGTTGAAAAAGCCTGTCGTGTGCCCTGCTGGAGGGCGGACAAGAGTGTCCGCTCTACCAAAGAATCGGATATCGGTGGGCCGGACACTCGTGTCCGGCCTTTTTCAACACGCCCAAGAGCCCGTCGCGACGGGTCCGGCTTTTTGGAGAATCCTCTTGTTCGTGTCTTTTTCTCATACTCCGAAGAAAGACACGGACAAGGCAGACCGAGCAAAAAAGCCGCTCGGACTTCCTTGTCCGTGGCACCCGTGCAATCAGACCGTTGTTCTGATTGATAGGGGTCTTTCAACAAGCCCCGCAGATCGCGGACACTCAATCACACTGTGTTTCTTGTTACTGGTGGCGGTGACCCGGGCCTCGTGCTTCCGATTTCGGTTGAACCGAAACACACGATCGGCAGTCCTACCGATAATTATCGAAACCGACGTGGTATGAGAGATCCTCGTCACGCAGCTTCTGCATTACCGCCTGCAACTCGTCTTTCTTCGGGCCTGTTACCCGCACCTGCGCATCCTGGATCGTGGTCTTCACCTTCAGATCGAGAGACTTGATGATCTTGGTGATTTCCTTGCACTGCTCGGTGCTCAGACCGGACTGTACCTTGATTTTCTGCGTGAGCGTCCCGGAAAAGGTCTGTTCGATTGTGCCGTAGACGAGCCCTTTGAGTGAAACACCGCGCTTGGAGAGTCGCACATTCAGAATCTCCAGGATATTCCGGCGTTTCATGTCGTCATCACCGACAACCGTGATTTCCCGTTCCTTCCGGTTGAGAGTGACGGAGCTCTTGCTGTCTCTGAAATCGAAACGCTGGCTCATCTCGCGTGTGGCCTGATTGACCGCGTTGAGTACCTCTTCCATGTCGATCTTCGACACGATGTCAAATGAGAAGCTCTGTGCCATATTCTACGTCGTCAGGCAATTCAGACAGGTTCGGACACCAAGGCAAGACACGCCTTGCCTTATGGCAATTGCCTTGTGATCGGCAATTCTTCTGTTAAGGTTTCTTTGTCTGCTGCTTGTCCGGACCGCTTTTCACCTTTTGCTGCTGTTTCTGGTCTTTTTGTTTCTGGCTCTTGGACTTGTCCTTCTTCCCACCCTTGTCTCCCATGGCGCGCTCCTTTGCGGTTGCCCGTCGTTGTGCGTCCTCCAGCGAATCGGACGCGTTCGGACTCCAAGCTAAAACACGCTTTGCCTGATGGCAATGGCCTTTCTGCGGGCGATAATCCCGCGGGGGGGGCATGTCTGACTGTGTTTCTTACCCCGTTGCGGGCACCCGGCCGGGCGTGAATCAGCAGCCGGACGGCCACAGCCACCCAAACGTGCCGGCCGTCACGAGCGCGTAGATCAGCCCGTCAACGGTCGCTTTGATCGTCGTGCTCCAGGCGCGGCGGTACCAGATCGACATCTGCCAGAGGGCGACCGAGTATCCGATGAACGCTGTGGCGCCGGCGAACCTGAAAACGTGGAGGTAGGGCGCGCCGACGGGCAGCGCGGCTCCCGCGACATAGGCGGCGAAGACTCCAACCGCAGCCGAGTAGAGGAACCAGAGGACGAGGGTCTTCCCCATTTGCATGCGGCAGTTCGGCATCACCGTGAGCACCATGACCGGACCCTTCTTTAGTTTCTCAGCGAATTCCGGCGAGTTCATCTCCTGCATGCTCGACGGGCGGGGGACCATGTAATCACCGGGAGGGATGGCCAGCG
>JAGVEK010000543.1 GCA_020058315.1 Candidatus Zixiibacteriota bacterium | reverse complement strand
TGCAAGGGTGTGGAGACGTTTCAGTTGTTTTGATTCAGACGAGCACCGCACAAAATTGGCATGGGCGACGTCAGGGTAGACCGACCTGGAGCGTCTGGCCTATCGACGCGTAGCGGAGGCGCATGAACCATGATCCAAGATCGCTTGCGACCCATCTCCTACTTTTTCATCCATCTTCTCCCCCTCCTCCTCCTCACCGCCTGCTCCAGTTCACCCACTGGGCCGAAGCCGACGGACAACATCGTCGAAGGGGTCAATCTCACTCAGGTGTTCAAGGCGCCGAGTGCGGCGGAAATCAGCGCGATTTCGGATGAGTGGGAGACACGCGATGTGTCGGCGCGGGATGTGCAGGTTATGAGGACATCCGCACAGACCGTCGGAGGAACAAGCGTTACGGTCCGCATTGTGGCGCACACGGTGGGTGGGTACCGGCATTTCGGGGCGGTCATCGAACCTCCGGGCAAACAGATCGGAAGTCTGCCCATGCTTGTCTATTCGCACGGCGGGGAATCGGGCGAGAATCTGAGCCTCACGTTGAGCTTTCTGCCCAGCGAGTTGGCCGCTTTGGTTGGCGAATTCGTCGTCGTCGTCCCTTCGTTCCGTTCGGAGCCACTGATCTACGGCGGCCACGCCTATGTATCAGAAGGCCCGCCGAGCCCTTGGGACTACGATGTCGATGACGCTCTGGCGCTGCTGAACGCCGCGATCGAGATTACACCGCCGGCTGATCCGACGCACATCGGGGTGGTGGGATTCAGCCGTGGGGCGGGTGTGGGGATGCTGATGGCAATTCGCGACCCGCGGATTGATGCGGTAGTCGAGTTTTTCGGTCCGACCGATTTCTTTGGGAGCTACATTCAGACATTGACCGAAGAGGCGTTGCGCGGGCATCCGCGTAACCTGCCGGGATTGAACTATCTCAATACCACGTTCATCCAACCGTTGAAGGAAGGCAAGATCACGATCGCCGATTTCCGTCGCGAGATGGTGCGGCGATCGGCGGTGTTGTTTGCAGGCATTCTGCCCCAGTTGCAGATTCATCACGGCACGGCGGACGTAGTGGTCGAGGTCAGCCAGGCACAGAGCCTGATTGACGCGATGACGCATCTGGGACATGGCGAGCCGGAGTTTGAGTATTACCTGTACAACGGCAGCGGCCACGACTTCTCAACGATGACCGGGAGTCTGGATCGCACGGTGGCATTCTTGGAGCGGCTACGGATGCCGGTGCTGGCGAGCGCGGCAAGCTGCGATCCAGGCAGCAGCCCCGAAGGGGCGTTCTATTCCAGCCCAGGGCAACGCCCTGGGAAGACGGTAGCAGCGACAGGCAAGCCCTGAAAGGGCGTCCCATGAGAATGAGCATTGATTCGACCGGGTGAAGAATCGTCTGAGGAAGTTGTCACGACCGCGATGTTATGACGCCCTTTCAGGGGCGGTCGCCGTGCCATCATGTGGTCGAGTGCAATTCGTGGTGTTGAGCCGATTCGGACGAAAAGGGCGCACGCCGTGCGCCCCTACGCATGTGCAGGGCGGGCAGTCTTGTGTCGAACGGCGAATGGGCTATGCCCGAATTGGCTCGGTCGCGCGTGTGAGTTTGATCACGGTGATTTCTGAGGGTGCGCCGAGACGCAGCGGCGGGCCCCAGTAGCCGGTGCCGCAACTGACATAGATCCAGGTGTTGTCGTGCTTGTGCAACCCCTTAATGTAGGGCTGCGCCATGCGCGCCAGCCAGTTTCCGGGGAAGAACTGGCCGCCATGGGTATGGCCGCTGATCTGCAAGTCGTAACCTGCCTTGGAAGATGCGAAGATACTGTTGGGCTGGTGGGCCAGCAGAATCTTCGGATTGCAGATTGGAGCACCGGACATCGCGGCGTGAGGGTCGCTCACATGATCCGGAGCGAAACCGCCACTGTGGTAATCGGTGACCCCGGCTAGGAGCATGCGCGCGCCGCCGCGCTCAAGCACGCGGTGTTCATTAAGAAGCACCGTCAGCCCCAGACGTTTGATTTCCGCGATCCAGGGGAGAACTCCGGAATAATACTCGTGATTGCCGGTGATGAAATAGACACCGTGCGCTGCCGTCAATCCGGCAATCGGCGCGACATCGTCCCTTAAATGCGACACCGGTGCATCGACCAGATCGCCGGTGACGGCAATCATATCCGCTGAAAGGACGTTAGTATCATCGACCACCATCTGCATCCAGTCACGCTTGATCGTTGGGCCCAGATGGAGGTCTGTAATCTGCGCGATACGGAATCCTTCGAATTCCGGCGGCAGATCGGTCAGAGGCACGGTGACTTCCTTCACAACAGGACGCCGGCGAGCTGCCCAGAAGCCGTAGGTCGATAGCGATCCGGTCAGCGCCAGGACGCCGAGATTGCTTGTGTTGATCAGGAATCGGCGGCGGTCGGGATCGAGAAGGCCGCCGTGACCCACCGGGTTCCCGCCCAACATGTCGGTAGTCTTCTTGGCTGTCAAACCGACCAGCCAGAATAGGTCACGGACGGCGAGTATGACAAAGAGCAGAAGGAAGAAGCCCATGCTGGAGTACGCAACCCACGAAAGGCGATCGATCCACCGCGCCTCAACACCGGCGAAACGCAAGAGGATCGGCAACGGCGCTAGAATGAAAAAGATGACCACCGCTACCCAAGCGAGGACCTTCCAGACCGGATCAATGGCCGCCGGGACAATCAGACGCCAGCCTGTGAAACCGTAGATGAGAGCGAGGATGGTCAGTGCAATGAAGAAGAACACGTGTCACTCCCCTGGTGTGTCAGCAAATAACGTCCGGGGAAACAGGAAGTTTCACGCCCGGCAGAACTTTCTGTCGAAATCAATGATGGGAATTTTCACCATGGTGGGACGGCCATGCGGGCAGGAGAACGGATTCTCTGTGTGCATCAGCCGTGCAAACAGAGCCTGCATTTCCTCGAGCTTGAGACGATCGCCGGACATCACCGCCGAGCGGCAGGCAGCGGATGCCGCGGCCGCCTTGGTGAGATCGGCTCCGGCGCGCCGGGCAATTTCGATATCTTCCAGGATGCGGCGAAAGAGGAGCACGGGATTGCGTATGCGCAGTCCGGTCGGGACGCCCTCCAGCAAGACAGTGCGATCACCGAAGGGACGCACCTCGAAACCGAGCGTCGCCAGGATCTCCCCCGCCGATTCGTATGCCTGCCATTCACCGGGACTCAGGTCGATCGATTCGGGGAACAACAGGCGCTGAGTTTCCGGAGCGTGGCGTTGCGCGCGAATCAGAATCTCTTCATAAAGGACGCGCTCATGCGCAGTGTGCTGATCGATGACCCACAACTCGTCGCCGACTTCGGCGACGATGTACAGGTCGCGGAACTGCCAGAGATTGCTCACGCCGTC
>JAGVEK010000031.1 GCA_020058315.1 Candidatus Zixiibacteriota bacterium | reverse complement strand
CGAAGGGACCAGGCTGAAGCACAGGTGAGGGCGGCGCGCGCCGTGCTTTCAGAGATGGAGAGCGGAGCACGCTCCGAGGAATTGGCTCAGGCACGGGCCGCACGCGACGCTGCGCAAGATCGCCTGACCGATGCGCAACGGGATTTGGAGCGCACGAAGAAGCTCCACGATGGAGGCGCTGTCAGCCAGGAGATGTTTGACAAGGCAGCCACATTGGCTGATGTCGCCAGGAACCAGTTCACCCAGGCCGCTGAGCAGCTCCGTTTGGTCGAAAGCGGCGTTCGCAAGGAGAGAGTCGAAGCGCAGCGTGCCGCTTTGGCACAGGCCGAAGCGGCGGTCCGCTCGGTCGATGCCCTGCTGCAGAATATGACCATCCAATCGGCGTTCGACGGCATTGTTTCTGCCCGTCACCGAGAACCCGGCGAGATCGTGCCTGCCGGATCACCGGTCCTCACAGTCCTCAATCGCGATGATCGCTGGGTGCGAATCTACATATCTGAGACACGGATCGGAACGGTGCGCGTCGGTCAGCAGGTTGCCATCTCCTCGGACAGCTACTCCGGCAAATCGTATCAGGGGGAGATCGTCTACATCGCTTCAGAGGCGGAATTCACGCCTAAGACCGTACAGACGACCGAGGAGCGAGTCAAGCTTGTCTACGCGGTCAAAGTTCGAATCATCGGCGATCCTGCATACGACTTGAAACCCGGTATGCCGGCTGACGTCCGCCTGGATCTATCATCATGACGGGACAGCCGGGTGCTATAGAGGTCGATGGCCTCACGCGCCAATTCCGTGATTTGATCGCTGTTGACCGGTTGGAATTCACGGTGAGGCCGGGCGAATTGTTCGGACTTGCCGGTCCTGATGGTGCAGGAAAGACGACAACTTTGCGCATGCTGGCGGGCGTTCTTCGCCCAACCGCCGGTGATGCGCGGATGAACGGGGTCAGCGTGGCACGCGATCCGGAGCGCGTCAAACATTCGATTGCCTACATGTCGCAACGCTTCGGTCTGTACACCGACCTGACGGTGCAGGAGAATCTCGATTTCTACGCGGACCTGTACTGTGTTCCGAAGCAGGAACGCGGCATCCGAATGGAGAGACTCTTCCAATTCTCGAATCTCGGACCTTTCAGGGACCGGCTGGCGGGCAAACTCTCCGGCGGAATGAAGCAGAAGCTGGGCCTGTCCTGCGCGCTGATCCATCAGCCTCAGATTCTCCTTCTGGATGAACCGACGTTCGGAGTCGATCCGATCTCGCGCCGCGACCTGTGGCTCATCGTGCACGAGATGGTCGCGAAAGGCGTCACTGTCGTCGTCAGCACAGCCTACATGGATGAAGCCGAGCGCTTCGACCGCCTGGCGCTGCTGCACCGAGGGCAGGTTCTTGCGCTCGATTCGCCGGCCGCTCTCCAGGCAGCAGATTCGGGAGAGATCGTGGCGGTACAGACGGAGCGCGCACGCGATGCGCACAATGTCGCCATACAACACCCGGCGGTGCGCCGTGCAGCGGTCTTCGGCGATCACCTGCATGTGACGGTTTCCTCGATGGCCCGCGACTGGCCATCGATTGAAGCCAAACTGCGCCAGGCGGGGATTGCTGTGACCGGGGCTGAGCGAATCTTGCCATCGTTGGAGGATGTCTTCATCGACCGCATCGCTGGAGCGAAGGTTTCATGAGCACCGAATCCGCAGTCAGCGTGCGAGACCTCACGAAAGTCTTCGGAGGGTTCACCGCCGTGGATCGGGTCTCCTTCGATGTGCGTAAGGGGGAGATATTCGGATTCCTCGGCCCCAACGGCGCGGGTAAGACGACCACGATCAAGATGCTGATCGGCCTCCTTCTCCCGACGTCGGGGCAGGGAACGGTGGCCGGGTTCGACATCATGAGCGATACGGAGGCGATCAAGCTCAACATTGGGTACATGTCCCAGTTGTTCTCTCTCTATGCCGACCTGACGGTCGAGGAAAACATCGCTTTCTATTCAGGTCTTTACGGTGTGTCCAAGGACCGCCGGAACGAGCGCCGCGACTGGGTGCTCGAAATGGCGGGACTGACCGACCAGCGCGGGCGTCTGACCGGTGAACTGCCACTGGGCTGGAAACAGCGTCTGGCTCTCGGGTGCGCTGTCCTGCATGAACCGCCGCTTCTGTTTCTCGATGAACCGACATCGGGTGTGGATCCAATCTCGCGACGGAATTTCTGGGACCTGATCAACACTCTGACCGAGAACGACACGACCGTGTTTGTCAGCACTCACTACATGGAGGAGGCAGAGTACTGTCACCGGCTGTCGCTGATGAACAAAGGGAAGCTCATCGCTTTAGATACTCCCGCACGCCTCCGCGCTGCTCTGCCGGAACCCCTTCTTGAAATTCAGACCCGGAACAGTCCGCTGGTGGTCGAGGCACTCCGCGATGCACCCGGTGTGCTTGAAGCGGGGATGTTTGGGCGGGCTGTGCATGTCATGGTGCACAACGCGGCCGAGGCGCGAAAGCAAATTGCCGATCTCCTGCATTCGCGCGGTCTGCAATTCGAGGAGATTCGCGAGATTCCGCCCTCTCTGGAGGACGTCTTCATTGCAAGAGTTCACTCTGAGGGGGGGGCACGCGATGATTGAAATCCGCACCAGCCGGT
>JAGVEK010000298.1 GCA_020058315.1 Candidatus Zixiibacteriota bacterium | reverse complement strand
CTGCACGGCGGCGGTACGCGAAGCCGCAAATCGGGCGCAGTTCGTCGGCTCCCTGCGCCGGGTGACCACGCACCCGGTTCGTGTGCTTTCGGCCCGGCAGGAGACCACCCTCTCGGCGGCGGGCGCCGTCGCTGGACTGCGACTCTCCACACGTCCCACGGTCGTCGTCGACATTGGCGGCGGCTCGACAGAAGTCTCAACTCAGAACGGGACACAGAATCGTCTCTGGCTGGCCGACTGGGGAGCGGCCAGCGCGACCGAAGCGTGGAAGCGGGCCTCGGCTAGATCACTGAACCAACGGGTGGAATTCTATACCCAGGAAGCCACCCGCATCATGGACGATCTTCCGGCAAAAGGGGAAACGTCCGCACGAGTCATTGGAGTCGGGGGGACCATCGTCACATTGGCCGCGATTCACACCGGTTTGAATCAGTTCGACGCGAAGCGACTCCATGGGCAGACCCTAAAGACGGCCTGGATTTGCGCACTTTCAGAACGGCTGGCGGCCATGAATCTGCGTGCCATCGCAGGGCTCGTGCCGTTCGACACCGATCGGGCGCGAATCCTGACCGCTGGAACCTTCCTCTGGGCCGGGGTGTTGAATCGGTTGGGCGCCAATCGGGTCGTCGTGTCTGTTCGCGGTTTGCGCTGGGGTGTTGCCGCCCGCCTGGCGGAGCAAGGCCGCATTTGATCACGCGCCGGGCCCGAGTCGCTGATGGGAAAGAACTTGACTCTCTTCGACGTTCCCACCAAATTCCGCGATTCCAGCAGGGGCGGCCTCCCCGTTGCCCAAAAGGTGAGTCTAACGATTGTTGCCACCCACCAGCCCAAGTGATCACAATATGTCCAATCTGATCAGCGTGCATCGTCGGAGGGGTCTCCTCCCTGTCTTGATTATCCTCTTGGTATGCGTCATTCACGTGATGGTCATGGCGGCAGCGGCCCCCGTTGCATCTGTGCCGATGACGCCCCGCGTGGCCCTCCTGCCAGCGGGTGTTTCCTCCGTGGGTCTCGCCACTGACACTGTGCCAGGCTCGAACAACATCGTCGATCTGGTCCTCGGCCCCCCCGGAGTTTGGGCCGCCACCGGCGGCGGCGTGAGCCGCTATTCCCTCTCCGACGGGACCTGGGAGACCTTCACCCGTTCAAATGGAATCGCTGGTTCCGAGATCCCCGCCGTTCAGGTGATTGGCGACCAGATCTGGGTATCGACGTCTCACTCGAGGGTGATCCAGGAGCAGCCGGTTCCTTGGGGGGATGGGATTCACCGGTCGGTGGACGGTGGGGCATCCTGGACCAAGGTTGTTCGGGATACTGTCGTCGCGACCGATTCCGGGCAGGCATGGGGACCGTTCATGCTGGCCTACGACCTCGCCCCGTTTCGCGACCGAGTCTTGGCGGCGTGCTTTGCAGGCGGACTGGTGATGATCAATCCCCAGGACCGGAAGTGGGAGAATATCTTCCCCTCCGAATTCGCCCGCACCGATTTCATCAACAAGAACTTCCAAAGTTACAACAACCGTTTCTTCTCTTGTGTAGTGGACTCGGCGGTCGCGGAATCACTCGCGGTTATCGCCGGGTCAGCGCTGGGTATCAACAAGTTTGTCTATCTTGACTCTGCGTTGAAGATCACTGGTTTCAACTTCCCCAATATCCTGCTGGCCGGTTCCAATCTGTATGCCGCTACCGAACGCGGATTGTCGCTCGGGGCGAATCGAAAAGGACAGGCAGGCGACAGCCTTGGCTGGCGAACAACATACTTTGATGGCTTGGGCTTCCCGTCGAATCACGTTGGGGCGATGGCGGTCAATGGCGATACGATCCTGCTCGGAATAGACGCTGTTGCCGATAGTTCCGGCGCCGGACTGGCAATCTCAATTGACGCCGGGGCAACCTGGATGGCGGTACAGCCTCCGCAGACAATCGGGTTACAACGCCGGGCGGCTTCGATTATCAGTGCCGCAGGGGCTTGGTGGATTGCATGTGAGGATGGCGGACTGATTCGGTCGGAGGATCTGGCCGTATGGGACTCGGTTATCATCACGGACTTCCTGCCCGGTGATACCGCGGCTGCACTCCGCCATGTCAACGCGCTCCTGGCTGTGGCCAGGAATGATACGACGATGCTCTACGCCGGTACCGACAGCAGCATCGTCGTCTGCCAGATCCCCGGTGGCGGACTGCCCGATAGCGCTGCGGTGCTGAGCGTTGGCGCGCTGGATGACAAGCTCGGCAATCGCGTCACCGGACTTGCCTTTCAGCAGCTTGCCGACAGCGGGGTGATCTGGAGTTTCCATCGTCCGGTCAGAACCGACTCCACCCGCAAGGGGTATGCCGTCAGCAGCGACGGCGGGAAGTCATGGATTGTCTCGAAGAATTTGGTGTGCCCGAACGATGCCGCCTTCCATGGGAGCACATTCTATCTGGCACTTGATGGCGGGGTGACCCGCGGTGTTGTTGCTAATATTGACAGCATGCCTCTTCGGCCCAATTTCAAGGCGTACCGCGCCACACCAGCAGCCCGCTCGATCGCCCTTCAAATCGAAGATGATTCTGTGGCCGTCTGGGTGGGCACCGACTCGGGGCTGGTTGTCACGAGGGACGAAGGATTGAAGTGGAGAATCATGCCGTCGAACCCCAATCCCTTTCAATTCGATCTAAACTATCATACTTACTATTTGCCGATCGACACGACCACGGACCAGTTTCCCTCAATGTCAGGTGATTTTGTCACCGCCCTGGGTATCCAGAATGATGCCGGACGCCGGATCTATTGGGCCGGCACCCAGCCGACCGGCACCGGACAGCGCGCAGGGATTTCCCGCTCGGAAGACGGCGGGCTGAACTGGACCGCTGTCGTTCCCGCCTGCGCCGACACATGTTCAGGGCAGGTCAATGCCTGGAACTTCGCGTTCGATGGTTTCAATGTGTGGGTGGCGACATCTCAAGGCCTCCTGCACTCCCCGAACGTCGGTGCCACCTGGGAGACGTTCCGGCAGTTTGCTGACACGACCAGCGGCGCGGTGATCGATTCGACGGAAGTCTATGCAGTCCGTGTTGTTGGTGACCGCGTGTGGATAGGAACGGCCAATGGTCTGGCGATTCTGGATAAGGCCGATCCAAGCCGGGGCGTCATTGTTCGTCGGACATTCGTAGATCCCCCCGGTGAACTCCCCTCAGGTAAGGGCGGCGCCTACGCCTCCCCCGTGCCGTTTTCACCAAACTTCCATGATGGGGTCCGGCTCCACTTCAAACCGCCGGTCGACGGGAATGTCACGATCACAATCTACGATTTCGCCAACAATGTCGTGAAGTCCTTTGCCAATGTTGGCCCGCTCCAAAAAGACGTGGCGTACCACGAAAAAGTGTTGTGGGATGGGCGCAATGGCAAGGGAGAGGACGTGGCCGTGGGAACGTACTTCTTCGTTGTCGAGTATTCGAACGGACAAACACAATGGGGTAAGATCGCAGTGATCCCCTGATTTCAAGTGGACCTTTGGCATGACAAGTGAAGCCTATATG
>JAGVEK010000112.1 GCA_020058315.1 Candidatus Zixiibacteriota bacterium | reverse complement strand
TTCAAAATTGAAGAAATGCACATTCTCCCGCCCAAACTCGCGAACATATTTTTCGCAGGTTCCAGCGATGATGCTGAGTTCGGTCAACTCCTCCAACACCTCTGGAATACGCAACATTTCGATCGGTCGTGGCTTCACGTGCCCAAGCCTCTTCATGAACGTGAACGAGTACATCGAGATGAGTCGTTCGTAAGGATTGCGCAGGAAGATCATGATCTTCGCGTCAGGCCGTGTTTCCTTTATCCGGTCCATCACAAACGGATGACCAATGTACTCCGGAGAAATATCGACCAGGACGCGACTGGCTTCATCTGGCTTGGGAAATTCGTTCAGAAATGCCTCGGTTCCTCGCTCATACCAATCCGAAAAAAACCGGGTCTCTTTGACAAGCGGCGCCAGGCATTGCGGATGCAGCCTTAACAGCTCGTACACCCATGTCGTCCCCGATCGGGGCGGGCCAATACCGACGAGGAGTGGCAGGACCTGCTTGAGATTCACCGCTTTGACCATTGAAGCGTGAGTATGCATCAGTCGTGTCCGGCTAAGTGTATGTCAGTTCGTTTGCAAGCCAATACTCCACGGCCTTCCAGGCTATTGTTTGGTGACCACGTGTTTGAAATGCGCCTTTTTGCTTTGGTTCACCAAGAGGATATTCGACTCGGGCGAGACACGAGTCACGCAGTTCACCGCTGCCCCTTGACCGATGGCAACGATTTGCGCCACTGGCCCATCTGGTCCGATTTATCGACCTCGCCCAGGCTCATATCGACTTTCGAAAAACCAACGCGATAAACGTGTACTGGACTCCTTTCCAGTACACAACCTTGTCCTTGCAGCGGGGCACAGATGCCTCCTGAGCCAGACTTAGGCCGTTGCGCGCCGCCGTTGCAACGAGTTCCTCAATCTGAGCCCTATCGAATATTTTCCATGGCAAAGACGGGCTCGTCCTGCTTCCCGAGCGAGCACTATCGACCGCCTGCACGATACCTGCTTCCCAATAGTCGGTTGACACGTATGCAATCCCACCAGGTCGAAGTATTCGCGCCACTTCCTGGAAAGCGCTATCTACGTCTACCCCGTGCTCGATAACCGACACGAGCGTCACCACATCCACGGAGCCCGCGTTCAATCGGGTGTTGGCGAGATCGCCCTGGACGATTCGGTAGGGCCACGGATTCCGAAACCGGATCATGCCCTCCAATGCGGCTCCGATCCGCGCATAGATCGGCACATGAAGATCAATCCCCACGAGGGTACGAAACCCCGCGGCATACAGGAAGTGTAGTGTTGCACAGCCCGCCCTCGATGGGCCGCAACCGAGATCGACGAGCGATGCGCCGCTGTCGATGATCAATCCACTTGACCGCAGAAGCTCTTGAAGATTGTAAAAGTCCCAGCACTTGGGTGGGTCGGAATGCAAGGGCAATCCCGCCATCCTCAACGCCGTGATGGCAGTGCCCACTTCATTCCAGTCCTGAAGAACCTTTATCATGAATTGTGCGCCGACTGCATTGATTCAAGTAGCCTGCACTCTCCGCTCGCCGGCTGATTCTTACACGCCATTTTGTCATTGTCCCTGTGTTCAGCAGATCTTAACCGAACCATTGTGCAGCCCTGTCCTAGTAGCCCGCGAGCCCGTCAGATACCGCCGGTGAATCGTGTCCGGATTTCATGCCTCTGTCTTTTGTCCGGCCAGAGCATCGAATAGCAATTGCGCAGAGCGCTCCCAGGAATAGGCTCGTGCATGTGCTATCAATCGCTCCCGCTCATCTGGGCCGACTCCGCCCGAAGCAACTTGCCGCAACCGCAGGACCCATGCTTCGGGGTCATCGGAAAACAGACAGGGGGCGATCTCCTGTTCGCCACCCCCTCCCATGATGGCCGTTCCGAGAACTGGCACGCCGCGCCCTAGCGCGTCCAGCAGTTTCAGCTTTGCCCCCGCCGTATAAGCAAACGGCAAGATCGCAAAGGCTGACCCGGCATAGAGGTCGCTCAGCTCCGACTCTTTGAGGTCAGGCCGGAGCGTCCAGTTGTTTTTCCGGCAAAGGCGGGTTACGCGGGCCGATGGATTGCTCCCCGCAATCACGACGACCAAACGCACCCCGAGCGTGCTTAGCAACTGAGGAAAAAACACTTGCGCAAAATGGTCAAGCGCATCGGCATTCATTTGCACCCCGAGCGAGGCCGCGAACAGCAACTGCACGGGCGCATCGGCACCGGGTCGCCAGGAGGGCGCGACCGGGCGAGCATCTACGCCAATCGGCACCACTGCACCGTGATGCGTGGGGAACATGCGACGGTAGGAGTCGAAGTCCTGGGCAGTCACGTGCAGGAAAAGCAAATCCCGCCCATGCTCCGCGAACAAGCCGTGCACCCATTCGATCGAGGTCGAACAGACGTATCGGGACAGTAGGTTGTTGCTCGCTGCGCGCAGGTTTTCGAACCAGCGGACCTCGTCGTTGTGGGTAAAGACGCAGACCAAGCCCCCAGAAGCAACATGCTCCATGGCCAGTTCAGCCGAGCAAAGAGGACTGCATGCCACCAGTCCGTACTCTGGCCTGAGCAGGTACTTGCGAGCCTGTGCGCCGAAACGCGGCGTAAGAAACTTTTCCCTGAGGTAATGACTGTGGCGCACGACCGCGCGCAAGGCGGCGACAACCTTTGATCGCGGTCGGTTTGCATAAGCTTCGACGTGCTCTGTGTGCCCCCCTGCCATGCGCACCACGCAATCCATTCCCACCACGTCCACGTAGGGGACGAATCGGCTGAACTCTGCCCAAGTCCGATCAATCAGAATATCGGCGCCGTTGCGCGTCGGATATGCCAGATGCGGGGCGAGCACGAGGCAGGGCTTGGCCGGATCGAACTCCGACAGCGTGGGCCCGGCGAAATCGCCGAAGGTGCCTTTGTTTGGAGGCGTCAATAGCACGACTGCGCCCGCGCCAGAATGTATCCACACCAGCCCTTCAGAGTCATATGGCCACCGATCCAGAGGCACGCACCTGGCCCGTGGCGGGCAGGCGCCCACCGGCGTGGGCGCCGAGCCTGGCTGCGCCGATCAGGATAAACACGTAGCCCCATATCCGCGGCGTCTCAAAGCCCCCCGCCGTCTGTGAGAAACACAACAGGATCAGCGCCAGCAACATCGTCCGCCCTGGGGCGGACGCACGAATGTAACCCGTCAGGACCGAGAGGAAGAATGTC
The DNA here is from genome assembly GCA_020058315.1 of Candidatus Zixiibacteriota bacterium. Lineage (GTDB taxonomy): Bacteria > Zixibacteria > MSB-5A5 > WJJR01 > WJJR01 > JACRMA01. The sequence continues at coordinate 11,730 of JAGVEK010000112.1, read as the reverse complement.
CCGCCGACGAGCCCGAAATAGGTGAATATGGTCCAGAGGTTATTGTTGCCTATTACCACTATGGTGTCGTAGGGGAGGCTGGAGAACGAGGCCGCGACCTCCTTGCCGGATATGCCGGCGCCAAATAGCGGTGAATTGGAAATGACATCCCACGCAGTAATGAACGGAAATACCAGTCGCACGTTCTCGCTGGTGATTTCTAGATTTGACACGTAGGAAGCGCCTTCCGCGAACCGCTCGACGAATGAAGCGGTTAGGGTGGCCGCCCCGAAGATCAGCGCGGCACAGCTGATGGCTGTCGTGGCTACCATCAACCCGCCTACGTCCTTGCGCAAGCCGTACAGGCCTATCACCGCTGTTACGGCCATCGACACAACCACCACGGGACTGCCCGATAGCAAGATAAATGCTATGGACAGGATGACGGCAAGGGCGAAGCGTGCGGCGCTAAAACGCACCAGCAACCAGGCGTTGACGAAAACAAAGTATCCGATGGCGAGCAGGGACGGTTCGGAAGTAAACAGCTTGGGCCGCTCGAATCCAGCGATGTCCACGTCACGCGCTAGGTTCTCGTAGGCCCCCCAGTAACCGTGATACGCACTAATGCGAAACTGGTCGCTCAAGTCGCGAATGACATTCAGCCTTTCCAACAGGGCACCTCCCACCAGCGCCAGAGTCAACCCGAGCAACAGGCGTTCCACATTCCTGGCCCCCGCCCTGTCCATGGCGCGCATGACCAGCACCCCGCCGGTGATGGACACCGACGTCTGCAGCACGCCCGTCAGCTTGGCAGGCAAGGCATACCAGCCCGGTGATGCGACCGCCGACAGGGCGAGTATGCCAACCATCTGTGCGACGAACCGACGATCACCGGCGGTGATATTCTTATTCAGCGCGAAGTACAGCAGTGGAATCGAGAAGACAAGCACGAACGCCGGCACGAACAGCGTCTCGGTGAACACCAGCGGGACTTCGGTGTAGATCGACAGGAACAAGACCAAGAGAAATGCCGTCATGAAACGACGGCTCGACGCGGACACCTCCGCCGCCACGCCGAGTGATTGCGCGAAGCCTCTCATGCGATTCCTTCGCGAACGAATGTCGGTACGCGCCGAACCTGGTCCTTCCAGCAATCGAGCGTGGCCGCCACCGCATCGAAAACGGATTCCGGCGCGATCGATTCGAACCATCGGGCATGAGTCTCGCGCGGCAGGAGTTGTCCCGGAGGAGCTAGATCGTGTTCGTTATTGCAGTAACGCCCAGTCTCTACACGCAGCGAACCCGGATTGCTGATAAAAAATACCGAGACGCCGACTGCATTGGCGACATGTCTTGGTCCGGAATCCGGGCATACGACGGCGGCGCAGCGTTCGAGAAAGCATGCCAAGGCACGCAATCCCAGACGACCGGCCAGGGAAGGTACCGGCCGACCGCACAGGGCCGAAAGTTCCTGCAGAGCGCCGACGTCGGAGTGCGCACCGCAGGCCACCACTTCCGCGCGGCCTGCGGCCCGAACCAGGTCGATGAACCGGGCGGCGTGATTCAGCGGCCAGACACCTGATCGCTCGCGGCTCGTAGCGAAAACGACCAGCACCGGCCTGTCTTCGGGCAAGGCGAACTCGTCCCAGACCATCGCCGCCTGTCGCCTGTCCTCATCGTCAACGTGAATAACAGGTTTAAGTGACCAGTCGGGCGCCTGCCCCGTGATATGGGCGACGTAGTCGCGAAAATAGGCCGCCAGCGGCTGCGGGTAGGAGATGGGTACCGGGTGGGTGACCCAGGCGCTAAATCCCTTGATCGTGTAGCAAACACGGTTGGGAATGCGGAGCTTGAGCGCGCACAAGAGGAAGCGCCAGTAATCGAATTTCTCGGTGCACAAGGCGACGTCGAAGTTCAGGGACTGCAGGTGCCGCATCGCCGCCGCCGACAGATCGAGCGGATCGGCACTGCTCATCAACGGCAGGATGCCGCCCAGCGAAGGGTTGCCGACCAGCACCTCTGCAGAAGCGGGCTCGCACAGGTAGTACCACTCGCAATCGGGCAAGCCGCGCTGCAACTGCGCCAGCGAGCAACTGCGGTAAAGCACATCGCCAATGCGCGGGAAGCCGAGAATGAGGCCGCGACGCCACGTCGCGGGCTGACTCGGTGGCTCAGGAGCGCAATGCCGCGCATAGGCACGCAGCAGGGGCGACAGCGCCTCGACGCCAAGTCCGAGAAAATAGTTACTGCGTGTATGGAATGCGCTGGCTTGCAGGCCCGTCTTGTGCAGAAATTGCGCCGCTGGCTGCCCGGTCGGCTCGACGACAAAAAGAGGATCTGGCTCCATGTCAGGCGAGCAACCGCGCGAACTGATTGGCTTGCGCAGGAAGGGTATGCCGTCCGTACCATTGCCGGGCGCGCAATGCGATACCCTCGAGATGATGGATGGAGGTGTCCGCCCCCGCATACGGCACGAAATAGTGCTCACCGGCGACCAGCCCGTCGGCCTCCGACTCGTTGTCGCACGCCAGCACGGGCAGCACGCCGCAGGCGCAGTAGTTCGAGAAGATGGTCGATTTGCCGAGCAGGCCGCGCGGGTAGTCGACAAAGCCGGCGAAAGAACCGAGTAGAAGGTCGCGCAATTCGGGTGTCGGCAAGGTGCCGCACGATTTAAGCGCCAGCCCGGGCAATGAGGGCACGAAACCCACCATAGGCTCGCCGATGTCGTAGACGGCATCGACAGACAGAAGGGCACTGGCCTGCTCTATCGCACACCGCGATTTTTTGTAAGCGCGGACACGATTGGCGGCGCGTCCGAACACCACCATGCGCTTTTCGCGTTGCGCCAACACGGGAACCTCGGCAAGTTCGTCCAGGGTCGAGAACACCGGCAGCACGGGAACGTCGCGCTTCCCGGCGGGATCCCATTTCCGGATCATCTCGGCATTCGCGCTGGTGTTGGTCAGCGCCACGTCGCTCAGACGGGCGAGCCGGGCAGCGATGTCGCGCTGGCGGCGCGAGTACCAGAACATCCTGCGCCAGGGTGGCAGTGAGGGATAGTCTTCATGAAAGAAAGTGACAAGACGGCCTCTGCCGTCTGCCTGTTTCCAGTGCTGCAGCCCGGACACCAGCCATTGCGGGCAAGCATGGCGCTCGAACCCGTAAGCAGAGAACTGCACCAGCACGGTTGTGCCTTCAGCAGGCTCGTCAACGGCCAGCGTAGCCAGAACTTCCAGCAGAGAGTCCGCCTCCTGAAGCTTCAGGGGGACGGCCCTGAAACCACCGATTGAGTCATGTCCGGGCCAGCCGGGCTTGCATACAACGAACGAGGACTCGAAGCCGTGCGCGGCGCGCAGTTCCTGGGCCAGGCGCAAGGCATAGTCGCCGACCCCGCAGACGGTGGGCGGCAGGTTTGCCACCAGTTGTATCAATTGCACCTACGCATCCTGTCGATTTGGACCGTCTGCCACGGCGACTTCCGCGGCCGGGCTGGGCTTCCTGATGAAAAAGAACTGGCTCAGATAATGGCTGGCCGTCTCTCCGCGCGCGATCCGTTCCAACGCTTGATCCCGGTCATAGAACTTCAGTCGTCCGTTGAAAGCCATGTCCGTCGAATTGGTGTAGGGCTCCGCGACCACTTCACATCCCGCCTCCGCAACCAGTCGCCGAACCGAAGCAGCGGGCACTGTATGCATTTCGATCACGATGTCCCGCCCAAGCATCGCCCTGATGCGGCTGGCGGTCGCCTTGGGCAGCAGAGCGGCCAGCCTGCCGAGAACCGAGCGTTCGCCCTCCGTCGCCTTGCCCGCAATACCTATCGGCACCTGAATCGCTGCGATACCCCCAGGTTTCAGGACGCGCATGAATTCCTTGAGAAAGCGTTCCTGTATCCATGCATTCATGTGTTGCAAAACGATGTGGCAATACACGAAGCTGAATCGGTCGGATGAATAGTCGGCCAGATCACTGGTCTGGTTGACGCGGTATTCGACCGTGGGGCACAGATCGCGCGCGCGCTCAACCATGCGACTGGAAATGTCGATGCCCGCGCCCGAGGCGAAGCGCTGGCGCAAAGCCCGGCTAACCCGTCCCACGCCGCAGCCAAAATCCATGAAACACCCATTCACATCAACTTCAATTGCCGACGCTTTCATCCAGGCCATGAGGCTTTCGACTTCCACTTCGCCCGTTCCAAGAAACTCTTCAAGCTCCCATTTTCCGCCCCGCTTGGCAGGATCGCTGAGGATCACCCAAAGTGGATCCCGCTCCGCATTGCGAGCCCATTCGAAAACGTATTGTTGTGTGGGCTTTTGCTTTGTATCCACGGCGCCATTGCCCCTGTTGAATCGCAAGTCGGAATAAGTCTGATGAAAAATCGGTCATCGAAGCGAATTTTACCAAAGGCGGCGGGCAGCCCGCCACGCCTCAGCCGCTGGGTTTCCGGAGCACTGCGACAAACTGGGTATGCAACCGGCGTTGCAGCGCAACGGGCAGCATCCGCCCAATGACTTCCCCGGCCCGGACCAATGCTTGGGGCATTCGTGAAACGAGCCACTCGCTCTTGAACCGACCGCTGGTAAACGGATTGGCAAAAAAGCGGAAGTCGGCCACCTGCAAGCCCGCCGCCTCAGCCATGTCGCGCAACTCGTTTTCGTACAGCAGGAAGATGTGGCCGTCGCCGTCTGGCTTGAACTGCTCCGACTCGAACACGGACGGGTCCGGGCAGTCGGAGAACTTCGGCAGGCGGTTACGCACAAACTGGCCGTTCGGTGTGGTCAGCACGATATGCCCGCCGGGACGCAGGAACGCCGCCGCGCGCGCCAAAAAAAGATCCGGATGAGCGACATGCTCGATGACTTCGGTCATCAGCACCAAGTCGAAGGTGTGCGCGAACTCGAGCTTGAAAATGTTGCCCGGCGCGTAGGCGATCTTTCCGGTTTCGTGCTTCAGGGCCACGTATCCGGCGAGTTCCCCGCGCAAGTCGTTCCAGGTGACGTCGAATCCACGCTCCGCGAACGCCAGCGAAAAATTCCCCTGCGCGGCGCCGATGTCGAGCACCGTGGCGCCGCGCCCGGCCACCGACTGTGCAAGCTCGATCACCAATCGTCGACGTATGGCATAGCCCTGCGCATAGCCCGACTGTGGCCGCGCGGAGAACATCTCCTCGCAATCGAAACCGTGACTCATGGACCAGGAATCCGGCCAGTCGACCGATGGCGTGGGCCGTCTCATGAGGAACTCAAAGGAACCACGGGGCGTAATCGATCTCGTAAGTAAGATCGCGATTGCGCTCGCCGATATGTCGCGCCGGATTCCCTGCAACGATCGTGAACTCCGGTACATCCCGGCTGACAACCGCGCCGGCGGCCACCACGCTGCCACGACCGAGCGTTACACCCGGAAGTATCAGGGCGCGCGTGCCGATGAAGACGTAATCCTGGATCGTCACGCCGGCATGGCGCCCCGCAAGATCCGCCGATTGCAGGTCGTGGTCCGCGGTGAGTATGCACGTCTCCGCCGATATCGATACGTTGTCCCCGATCTCGATCCCGCCGCGGCCGTCGAGCCGGCAGCGCATATTGATGAATGAATTCCGACCGACAGTCACCTTGCCGCGATCATCGAACCAGACGTTCATGGCCACCCAGCTTCCCGGCCCGATACTGATTCCCATGACATTGGTGTAATAGGCCTTGCGTAGCGCATAGACCGGCACACTGGCCACCACGCGGTTTGTGACATACATCATTGCGCCATAGAGCATGCCCATTGCCGATCTCCGAAATTCACGCATCGCGGGTTGAAATATGCTCGCTCAACGACCGACATGAGCGGTGAGTAGGCCGGCCAAGCGCTCGATTCCGAACATAGATCGACGTTCACGCAAAGTTCTCAATTGTGCGGCATAGCGCTCGACGGGCGGCGCATCTAGGATGCGTTGCACCGTCCGGCGGATTTCGTCGTGATCGTCGCAAAGATAGCCGATATCGCCGAGCCGCTCGAAATGGTGTTCGACATAGGGTGAGCGCAGCGCAATCATTGGTTTTGAATAGCACAGCGCATCGTAGAAGGTCGCGCTGGCAGTCAGTCGATAGGTCATGGGGTCGATGAGTATCAAAGCGTAGTCGATGGACAGCGCCAGTTCGTCCATTTCGGCACGGCTTAACGGGGCCTCGGAGGGCAAGACGCCTGAATGTGTATCAGTCAGATCTTTATGGGCAGCCTCGGGCAGGTGGCCGATCAGCACGAACTCCGCACGCGCGGAGAGTTCTCGGGCCATCGCAAAGAACTGCTCCCCGCCCTTGGAGCGTGAAGCGAGCCCGAAGAACCCAAAGCGTATCGGAGCTCCCGCCCCCGGCATGCGCGGCTCCTCCGTCACTGCATGGAAGAAATACGGCATGTGGATCGCGTCCAGATACCCCGCAAGGCGCGGCAGCGCAGCTTCCAGCTGCGCCTTGATCGAGTCGCCGAGGATCAAGTATCGCAGACCCCGTGGATGCCACCCGCGCAAGGCAAAGCCGAACCAGAAGAAAAACTTCGCCGGCCGCAAGGACGGCCTGGACAGGATGGTTTCCAGGATGGCGTGCGGGATCGCGAAGACCTTCGCCGGAGCAAATACGCCGATCTTCAGCTTGAGGCCGATCAGCACCGTGCTGTTGACCGAACTGAAGATCGCAGCACGCACGCCGAGCTGCCGGGAACGCGCAGCGATCATCCCGATCAACCGCAAGTCGTCGAGGGCTCGGTGGAGATACGGGGTGCCGTACAACGGAACCTGGATTTCCTCGAGATCAATGCCGGCCACGCGGTGCTGCTGCAGGATTCCTGCGACATTACCCGACTGGCCCTGTTCGGCGAGGAACAATATCGTTTCGCTAGGAAATGCAAGCCGCAGGCCTGCCAGCAGTGCCGCGTTGACTGTGGCGTGCACAAAGCCCGTGCTCAAAGGGTCGCAGACGAGGATCATGCGGGCTTCCGGCAAGACCTGAACGAGCGCACGAGACTCTTTAACGATTCGTATCGGATTCCCGTCATGGCCGCCAAACCGAAAAGAAGAGTCTTGAGGCGAGGCGCCAAATGCCAAGCCTCCAGGATTGCGGCGCTCGCATCGTCGCACCCGGACTTGTACATGTTGATCGCCGCGGCATGCAGCCCGTCCAGCGACAGCTTGCGTGCTATCGCGTCGTCACCGGCGAGTCTCAGACTCTTTCGATAGATTCGGAAGTACGAGCTGTACAGCTTGCGACGCCCCTCGGGTCGTGAGTTCAACTCATGCCATAGCGACGTCTGAACGATCCTGTATTTTGCCGATACGTAGGGAGAGAAGACGAACGAGAATCGCGCGCTAACACGCAGCCACATGTCCCAGTCCTCTGTTGATATGCTCTCGTCGTAGAGACCGACTTTCTCGTAGCACGTCCGTCTCCATAGCGCAGTTTGCGCCAGGACGAAATTGCCCTCGAGAAGCTTTCGAAAAACATTCCCCTCTGGCGCAGGTACCGCCTGGCAATGCTCGAGGTAGGTCCGCCGGAGATCTGCGCCCTGTGCATCCATCTGGTATGCGTCGCTGTAGACGAGAGCGACGTGCTCCGGAGCCGCCTGCAGTATCGCAACCTGCCGCTCGAGTTTTTCCGGTAGCCAAAGGTCGTCCGCTGCTGTCATGGCGACATATTCGCCCGCCGCGATCAACAGCGCCTGGTTCAATCTCTGGCACAGGCCAAGGTTGTCGCCATCGCGGATGAAGGTGCAATGCGCGCCATGCGCGGCTATCCAGCGCTCGATCACCTGCACCGAGTCGTCGGTCGAGCCATCGTCGAACACAACTAGCTGCACGTTCGCGTAGGTCTGACGCCGCACCGAATCGAGACATTGCTCAACGTATTGGGCGTGGTTGTAGCAGCCGACAATCACGGTAATCAGCGGCCTTTCTGACTCAATCACGCCACACTCCAATTTTCATCAGCACTTTCGGCTAAGCCCAGCCAAACGGCCTAACAGCACTGTCAGATTCGTCCTGTGGGCCATTCAACAACCACCGTCCCGTTACCCCCAACTGAACCCATGATCAGATTGACTGATCTTGGCGGCTTTCAAGAATCAGAACTTGAGTCTTGGTTTCTTCATTGTTGACGACCACCCGAACCGAGGCGCTTAGTTAGTCAAGAATATATTTGCGCGAATAGAATTCACTACTTCTGCTCCATCCATTCTTCGAATTGAATGCTCTTGCGATGACATCAGCCTAGTTTCGCCTTATCAATCCCATCAGATTCGTCAGCTTGTTCAATCGACGCACGCTGTAATTTGCCATCACGGCAGTTAGCAGTACCCCAACCCCATAAGACAAATACTCCGAAAAGAGGGTGGTGGCATGTATCAAGCCGGCAGCGAGCAACAAGGCAGCGAACAATTTTAGATTACGCGCATCCGCCTTGAATGCAATCAATCTGCCTGCCACACCGCGCACGACCACCACTTGCGCAAGGTAGGCCAGAAAAAAACCCACTCCTATTGCATTTAACCCCAGTTCAGGCAAACCAAACCACAAAAAGCCCAGATAGACCACATTCCAATTTAGCTGGGTACCAATAAACACAAGGCCGCGTCCTTGTGCCAGTACGACAAAGCCCATCGGCCAAGTCATCACTTTAACGATGTCGCCCATCACCTGCCAGCGCAGGATTGCGGTCGCGGATGCGAAGCTCTTGGAATAGAGCACCTCAATGACCCAAGGGGCAAGTGTCATCATGGCCAGCAGCACCGGCCCCGCGAGGAGGAGAAGCATTTCGGTCTGTTCGTTGACCATCCTGATTGCCTGCTCACGGTCATGAATCACACCGGTAAGCCTCGGATAATAGTCAGCCCCCATCGCGTTCAGCACAAAGCCCAGATAGCTCATGGAAATAACCCAGGCGGCCTGAAAATAGCCACTCGCTTCCAGGCCAAGGTTCTGCAAAACCAAGGCTCGACTGGCCAACTGGACGCCCAGCGTCAGCAGCCCAGCAGCCATCAGCGGTATGCCCAGCGAGAACATTGCCTGCCACTGCCGGTGCAGTTCAGCCCAATCATGTCCTGCCTCGGGGCGGGGCAAACGCTTTGCATACCAGGCCGCCACCAGCACACTTGCCGCCGGCCCCGCAAGGATGAATGCCAGCATGCCTTCAAGCCCCCAAAGCCAAACCGCAACGATGCCCGTCACCGCGCCGGCAAAGGCGCTCAGCACTTGCACGCGGGCCAGATCGCCAATGCGGCGCATTCCCTGCAGCAATCCGGTTTGAGAACCAGCGAGCAAGGTAAGCAACACACCAATACCCAAATAGCCGACTGCGGTCCCGCGTTCTGTATTGCCAAACACCCATTGCGCAACCGGCTCGCGCAACAGCCAGAGCAGCACCATCCCCGTCAAACCTAACAGAAGGTTGGCGCAAAAAAGTGCCTTGCGCACCAAGGCCAACGTCACTGCATCCTCTTGCGCAGCGGCAAGCTGCCTGACCCCACTGTCGGCCAAACCGCAGCCAGCCAAGGAAGAGGCTACATTCATAATGTTCTGATAGATGCCCAGCAAACCAACACCCAAGGGACCGAGCAGTACAGCCAGCACCTTCACCTTGATGATGCCGATAACGACATTGATCACCGATGCCCCGCCAAGAATGGCGCTGGAACGAAAGACTTGGCGGTACGCGGTCACGGCTGGAAAGTCTGCAGGGCAGCAATAACCATCTTCTGTTGCTCGAAGGACAGATGCGGGCCCATCGGCACGCTAAGCACTTCGCGGTGGATCGCTTCGGCGACGGGCAGGCTACCTTGCTGGAAGCCCAACCCCGAATATGCGGACTGCCTGTGCGGCGGGATCGGATAGTGAATCATGCTGCCGACGCCTTGAGCGGAAAGGTAGGTTTGCATGGCATCGCGTTGTTCACTACGCACCACGAACAGGTGCCATACCGGGTCAGCCCACTCAGGTACGAATGGCAAACCAAATTTTGTACCCACCAACTGACGCAAATATTCTGCTGCAAGGGCTTTGCGCCGCGCATTCCACTCATCCAGCTTCTTCAGCTTTTCGCGCAAAAGTGCGGCCTGAAGTTCGTCGAGCCGCGAATTGAACCCATTGACTTCGTTGTGATACTTCACGCGGGACCCGTAGTTCCGAAGCACACGAACCTTATCCGCCAGATCGGCATCGTTGGTAGTGACCGCCCCCCCATCGCCAATGGCGCCAAGATTCTTGCCCGGATAAAAGCTGAAACCCGCGGCATCGGCCAAGCTTCCCACGCGGCGCCCCTTGTACCGCGCACCGTGCCCTTGCGCCGCGTCTTCGATCACCTTGAGGCTATGTTTTTTGCCAATCGCGTTGATTGCGTCCATGTCAGCAGGTTGCCCATACAAATGCACCGCGATGATGGCCTTGGTGCGAGGTGTAACGGCCACTTCGATACGCATCGGGTCGATGTTATAGGTGCGCGCGTCGGGCTCGACAGGCACTGGGGTTGCGCCTGCATAACTTGCCGCTAGCCAAGTAGCGATATAGGTATTGGACGGCACGATCACTTCATCACCGGCGCCAATACCGTAAGCGCGCAATATCAGGTGCAACGCCTCTAGGCCATTGCCAACGCCGATGCAGTGTATTGCTTCGCAATAGGCGGCAAACTCTTCCTCAAACTGTTTGACTTCGTTGCCAAGAATGTACCAGCCGGAGTCGAGGGTGCGGTCGAACGCCGCCTGAAGCTGTTCTCGGAGTTCAAGATTTGACGCTTTGATATCTAGGAACGGTATATTCATTGACATATCTATACGTGAGCATATATTTTCCTGCCAATTCTTCCAATTATTTCAATTGCATTAAGAAAAATATGGCCTACAAAGTTCATAGCATAAAATATCGGGTTGGCAGGTTGGCTTAGTTGATATCGGTCGGTAAGTCCGGGAATTCGACGCAAGCTCTTGTCAATGACGTAAAGCTCATAAGCTGTTAGCTGACCTTTCCATTTTTCCAGCGAGTGGTTGTCAATTGCACTCTGAAGTCTTTCTTTGCTGTACCAAAGATGCTCAGCGCTCTTAAATTCTGCTGTAATGGTTTGCTGCTTCTCTATTTGCACCATTCCTGCCTCAAATTCGAGCCCAAGATTTTTTGCTAAGTCAGGAATAAATACATTAGGTCGTAACACGATATCTTCGTAGCAAACCACATGCACACCATCTTTCCCGATTACCTTTGCGACGGCGGTCCACAGCCTGTTTATATATCGGGTTGCTCGTTGGACATTCCTAGTAAATTCTGCCGGGTGGAGCCCTTCTGTTCTGAATCGGTTGCCAACCTCGAGCATCGACGCGACAATCGCCCTTGGGTCTCGTATGACAAAAATCAGTTGAGCCCGTGGAAGAACCTCAGCGATTTCAGCAAACACTTCTGCATTTGCTGGCGTCTTTTCAGAAAGGTATTTTCGATTTGGATTGGCCTGCATTGCCATATTAAAAGCAGAGACCAGAAATTCCCTAAAAATGTAATCGACATCAGTGTGGTTTAGGTACGCGCTGATTCGCCCTGCATCCACTGAAGCATGGAATATATTTCTTAGTTTCATAACAGAAGGAACAAGGTCAAACTCCGGCCCACCAAATACTAAAGAGTGAGATGCAACAATTCTTTGGACGAGCGTGGTACCTGAACGCGGTGCGCCACCAATAAGTATTATTTTGGATGAATCGAAATCAATGCTCATGTTCAATAAATCGAACTGTGGC
>JAGVEK010000135.1 GCA_020058315.1 Candidatus Zixiibacteriota bacterium | reverse complement strand
TCTGTCCTTGCCCATCGGATGGACCACTTCGCCCTGGGTCCACCAACGCGCGTAAGCGGATGGATCGTCCGCGTATCCGATGGCGGTAATGTAATTCGGCAGGGCATCGACCCAAACATAGGCGTTCTGACTCGGATCGAAGGGGAGCGGAATCCCCCAGTCCACTTTCTCCCGCGAAATCGAGAAATCCTCGAGCCCCTGCTTGAGCAGGCCCATGACCTCGCGGCGGCGCTCGTCGGGGAATATCCGGATCTGCCCGCCGGCAATCATTCGCTCGACCTGCGGCAGAAATGCTGAGAGGCGGAAGAAGTAGTTCCGTTCGGTGATTCGTCGCGGCGGATCGGGATGCAGCGGGCAGTGTCCGTCGACCAGTTCTTTCTCCGTGATGAACTTCTCGCATCCCAGACAATACCAGCCCGCGTACTCTCCCTCGTAAATGACCGGCTTGCCATCCGGCCCGACGGCATGATGCAATCGGTCGAGCATTTGGGACACGCCGCGGATGTGACGGTCATCGGTGGTGCGGATGAAATCATCGTACTCGATATCGAGCCGTTTCCAAACCTCCCGGAAGTAGGCGCTATGCTGATCGCACCAGGCCTGCGGCGTCATGCCGTTCGCGGCCGCCACTTCGGCAATGCGGGCGCCGTGTTCATCAGTCCCAGTCAGGAAGTAGGCGCGACGGCCCAGCACACGATTGGCCCGAGCCAGGAAATCCGCAGAGATCGTCGTGTACGCGTGACCGATATGGGGACGGTCGTTCACATAGTAGATCGGAGTCGTGATATAGATGGGGCGGCAGGGGTCAGTCATCGTGGAACCGTGGGACGCATCAGTCGAACCAGGACTTCTTCTTCTCACGAGCTTTTCTGATATCGGCCAATGGGATCTTATGCTCCTGCCCGTCGGCTGTCCGAACGATCATCCGTTCGTGCATAATCTGAATGCGATCGACGTTCGCGGGGCCGGCCTCGGTCGTCCACGCGGTGCCAAGACGCGGGTACTGGCGTGTCGCCTCCTGGTAGAAACCGCTCTCATAGCGCAAACAGCACAGCAGGCGGCCGCAGTTGCCGGAGATCTTGGCGGGATTCAACGACAGATTCTGGTCACGCGCCAGTTGCGTGGTCACCGGCTCGAACTCTTTGAGGAACATCGTGCAGCATTGCTCGTAGCCGCAGATTCCCAGTCCCCCGACGCGGCGTGCCTCATCGCGGGCGCCGATCTGGCGTAGCTCGATCCGCGTGCGGTAGGTGACAGCGAGGTCTTTCACCAACTGGCGGAAGTCGACACGTTTTTCGGCGGTGAAGTAGAATGTCACCTTGTTCCCGTCGAATTGCCATTCGGCATCCACAACCTTCATTTTCAGACCACGCTCCTCGACCATTTGACGACAGTGGCGGCGGGCCTCATCTTCCTTCTGGCAATTACCGGCGGCCTGTTCAAGCTCCGTCTTTCCCGCAATTCGCAGGATCGGCAGCGGCTTCACTTTGGCTGCGGCCGCATCTTTGGGGGACGGCCGCAGGACGACGCGGCCAAGATCCTCCCCGCGCTCCACCTGAACGATCACGCGGTCGCCAATCCTGATCGGCAGATGGTAGGGATCACGATAATGATCCTTCCGCGACCCCTTGAACTCGACTAAGTAGATAGCGACATCGCCCGATTTCTCACGTGACGGCATCGCTGCTGGGGGGATCTCATCCCGGGATGGCTGCTCCGGAGTCGTTTGTTCTATCGATTCAGACACTCTTGATCTTCCTCTGATTGTCGTGGGAGTTCATTTCTTTCCCTCCACCTCCCTACAACTCGAAGTAATCTTCCGGCCCGGTGGAGGTAAGTCAAGGGTTACTTCGGAGTTCCATCACGACGCATCACGCAGGGTGCGTGATTCACGCACCTTGTAGTCGTGTTTAATTCTGTGAGAGGTTCTTGGCGACGCCTGAGCCGTCCCCGCAGAGCCAGAAACGTCCCGGCCACCGCACTTTTTGGAAGAACATTCACACGCAGGACCGAACGCCCGTTGCCAAGGATTCGCCAGCAGGCCCATCCCGTCTCCAGATCCCGAATCGGCGCACCTTCTCGGAGTGTGGCAGGTCCTGCGGAATCGTCTGCCGCTCTCGCACAATCACCTCTGAGGCAAAACGCCCACACGTCGAAGGCTTCGAGAACTTGATCGAGACTCCTCTTCTGAAATGCCTTCCCGATCTCATCGAGCAGCGTGCTGGTTTGGATCTGAAAGGCCTTCTGCCAGAAGGTGACCGCAAACTGGCGCCAGGCCTGTGCTTCCTCGGAGGCCAGCCGGAGGGCATTCCCCCATCCACCACCGCACAGACCGGCGATCAAATCGGCCTGTGATTGATCCAGTTTCATCTCCGACCGAAGTCGGCTCGAAATCCGCTCCGATGAAACCGGGGTGAAGCGAATCATCTGGCAACGAGACCGGATGGTGGGATAGATGCGACCCGAGTCGGCGGCCGTCAGAACGAAGTGGCCTCCCGGCGGAGGCTCCTCGATTGACTTCAGCAGCCCTGTCTGGGAATCCTTGTCCATCTGGTCCGCACCGATGATGATTGCAACCTTGGCGCCGCCTTCAACAGAGGTCTTGCTCAATTCGGAGATCAGTCCCCGGATGCGGTCGATCGCCAGGTTTGCCCGATTCGCGAAATGGACCACAGCAAACGGGTCTGCGCGCTTGGCCGCCAGAAATGTCTCGATGTCTTCTTCGGCGGAGCTTTTGCGAATAGGGAAGAGCACGTGGCTATCGGGGTGAGTGACGGTATCGACCCTGCGGCAGTCCTCGCAGGTGTGGCACGGACGGCGGCTGAGCTCTGTCTCGCGGCACAGGATACTTTTGGCCACCCACATCGCTGCTGCCCACTTGCCGGCTCCATCGGGCCCC
>JAGVEK010000459.1 GCA_020058315.1 Candidatus Zixiibacteriota bacterium | reverse complement strand
TGCGTTGCGATCTGGCGGTGATAAAAACGCGCCTGTTGGCCAAACGAATGCTTTGCACGAGATCCACTGCCTCAACCGGAAGATCCGGATTCGACAATTCGGGAAGCTTCGACCGGCTCGTGCCAGGATCGCGCAGAAGACAGGTTTCGACGGTCTCGACGGCCGTCAGGGACGCCACCTCGCCAGCGGCATGGCCACCCATGCCGTCGCAAACCACAATCGTATTCCGCGCGGCAATCTCTCTGAAGCTGTCTTCATTGATCGAACGCACCAGACCAATGTGCGTGTCGCCTTGCATCCTGATCTTCAACATACGTACCACCCGGTTGCTGCTATCACAGGAGCCATCACCTCAAGGGAATTATCGACAGATTAGCAGAAAAGAAACAACCAAGATTATGAGCGCAGCGGCGGCTGCGAGCCAGCTCCAGGACGGCAGCGTATGGTACCAACTCACGTCTTCGACCTGTTGGAATGGATTATCGTCAAAGGTCGCCCGCCCTCGAGCCCGCGATGAACGTTCAGGACGCTCCGGCGAAGGCGGCTCACGGATCGGCTCTGGCGGTGGCGTCCATGCAGGCCGCGAATCGCGCTGTGACAACGGAGCCAGGGGCGGCGGAACCAACGGAGGCGGGGTGGCCGCAAGAGGTGGCGGCAGGGGCGAAGCGGCCAGAGGCGGCAGCACCTCGGACAGAGGCGGCAGCGGCGCTGGGCCCGAAAGCGGCGGAGGCGATTGTTCCACAGAACCGGGCGCGTCAAACTCAACGCGGATGACAGTGCTTTCCTTTGCCGAGCGGATTTCGATCTGGTCCCCGGACTTAAGCATCATCCGCTGTTTCGGCGGGGCCTGGCGCCCGTTGACGAAGGTCCCCGCGATGCTCTTCTGATCCTCGATGGATACGGTGCTTCCATCGACGTGAATCGATGCATGACGCCGGGAAATACTCTTATCGATCTCGCCTTTGGAATCGTTGCGGAGGACGATCTCATTCTGGGTCTGATCCCGTCCGATTCGGATCTCACCTGGCACCAGCGTCCGCACCAGACCCTTGAGAGGTCCGGCGACAACCACCAATTGCCCGAGCGGTTTCTTAGGGTGAAAAACCGTTTTTGCCGAATCTGTATCCACATCGAGCGGAATTGGAGTCTGCTCAACCATCGGGGCTACTACCAACGCCTCGAAATCCACCTGAATCTGATATCCTTCGATTTCAACAACGTCCCCCGGCTTGAGCGGGACCGGCTGTCCGACGGCGCGGCCACTGACGCTGAAGCCCGGCGTGCGCACGATCGGCTCCACGCGATAACCGTCGGGGGTCTTGACAAACGCCATCTGATGGAGGGAAATCAGGAGGTCATCAATGAACAACTGGCAGGTGCGCGCGGATCCCAGTTCGATCTTCTCACCCTCGAAAGTGAGGGTTTGAAGAGTCCGTCCATCCTTGCTGATCGTGAATTTCGGCATCAGTTCCCGTCCGCGTCCCTGCAAGATGGCCAATCTTGGAATACCGTGTCAACCTCAAGAATAACCTGGCCGGCAAACTCCCGGTTCCCAATCCACAACCTGCCCAGGACGATGACAGCCAGAGCGGCGCCGTCCATCTTACTTCTTGCCCGCTGGCTTCAGCTTGTATCCCGATGGGATTTCGAAACGGGTGGCTGGAATCGCCGATGTGGAGATTTCCGTCACCTCGGTGGTCATCTTGAAGATTGCGTTGTCGGGCTTTTCCGCGGCCTTGCCTTCTTCGGCCTTCTTCTTGTCATTCTTCTTCTTCCCAAAGAGCCCACCAAGAGCTTTCGAAGCGATGTCGCTGCTGCCCGATTTCTCCTCCTCAGCAGATTCCTTCTCCTGACTCTCGCTCTTTGGGGCAGCTTCACTCGAGGCAAACTGCTTCCCCTGTCCCTCGAATCTCACGATCTGCCGCATCGGGAAACCCTTCATCTTGGCCGCCTCTTCTGCAAGCTTCTTTGGATCGATCCCGTACGCTCCCATGGCAGACATCATGGATTGGGCGCTGGATGCATCCATCTCAAACCCCATTTTCTCTGCCATCTTCCGCCCAAACTGCTCATACTCTTCCCGGCCGGGAACGTCCTTGCTGAGCATCATGTCCATCGTGGTCAGCATCTGAAACTTCTCGCCGGTCTTCTTGTTGGTCCCTTCGACGGTCATCGTGAGAATCGATTGCTCGCAGGGATAGCCGGCGATGGTCTCCTTCACGCCTGTCTGCTGAACCTCGAACTTCGGTGGCGCGTAGGACACTTCGGAGGTGTCGATTTCGGTCTTGGCGGGGCTGTCGCCTCCGGTCATCATGGTCTTGAGCGAGTCCATCATGGCCCGCATCTCGGCGAACGTCATCTCTGTATATGACTTATCCTTATGGTTGACCTGCCACATCACATCTTTATCCAGCCGTGAGATCGAGCTCGTCTTGGCCGGCTTCCCGCCGGTCACGAATTTCATCAGCTTGTTGGTGGAGCGAGTCTCAGCGTCATTACAACTCTTGTCGCTCTGAATGCAGTCTTCCGATTTGATCTCGGCATC
>JAGVEK010000235.1 GCA_020058315.1 Candidatus Zixiibacteriota bacterium | reverse complement strand
CCCTGACCATAGACAGCCTGGAACAACGACATCTGCACGTCGTCGATCTGCCCGGACGCGCCGATGATCTCCTTGCGGATCTGCAGCGCCTTCCACCATGGCGTCACACTTGCTGCCATCGTCTTCCCCCTCGATACCCGCTGTGCTGGTGTACGTTTCGTGCCGGTCACAGCAACCTCAACTGGTCGTCGTCAATCTTCTGCTTACGTGCGTTCGACTCGACCTCGAAAACCACTGCGTCGGCGGCGTTGGCGATACCGTCGCGAGTCCGCAGCACCCGCGTGAATGCGACAGCGTCAGAATCGCTGGCAGGGAGCCGGTCGGCGAGAAATTTCACCGTGGCCCACAAATAGGCGTCCTCGGCGCTGACCGCGGAGCGAGCCAGTACTTCCCCCATGCTCGAGATACCTTCCTCCGAGGCCGCGGCAAGTGCCAATGCAACGTCAATGACCGCTGACTCATCCGTGACGCGCGCATCGAATGCGGTCGCGGTCACGAATCGCACACCACCGTCGGAGTCTGGAACCAGATCGCGAACGTTGTCGATCTCCAGGGATGACGCGAGGGCCTGCCAGCGAAGCTCCGATTTTGCCTGGGTTTGTCGGCCGTAGAGCCGTACCCACCAGAGCGCGAACCTCGTGCGGGCATCGAATACTTCGAGCGGATGATGATCCACTTCGACTGCCATGGCGGCCTGCACCGCGGATCGTGCGAGTGGCAAGAAAGTGTGGATGTCGACAGGATCGCCTGTGGCGTCGAGAACCTCGCTGAATCGACCGACGACTTCCATCGCTGGACCGGCGGCTGCCATCAGCATGTCTGCTGGGGCCAGGCCCCACCTTTCCCAGTCTGGATAGCGGCGCTTCACCTCTGCCTGGATCTGTGCTTCGACCGCGCCCTTTCGGCCCGGGCTTCTTCCTGGAGGTGCTGGTCGACAAGACATCGTGAGCGTTGTCTCAATATTCGCTTTTCCCTGGTGGTTACTCGCTTCAGTATTCGCCGGCCAGGAGCCGGTCATCACAAGATCCGCCTGCTGAATCGCGGCGAGCAAGCGCTGCCATACGTCCGGATCTCCCGATCCGAATACAATTGTTACGACGCCGTCATCTTCGACTACCCGGCGCATCTCAGTGAATGCCTGCGCAATTTTTGAGTCATAATGCGCGCGTGTTCGATGCTCTTTTGGGGCTTCACCTCGAACGCGTTTCACAATGATCTCTTCGCCCTTTTCTTGACAACCGAACTCATCGGCAGTCAATAGAAATTCAGGCCATACATTGTAAAGAGAACGCTTGATCCATGTGTAAATTAGGTCGGAAGAATCTGCATATGCCAACATCTGATCGTATGGCGGATCTGTGACTACCGCAGCAACGCTTCCGTCGCGATACGGCATCGAGGTTGCCGATCCGCGAACAACGTCGACCGACGTTCCTTTTATGCCCGCCATTAGATTACCGAGGGTGGATAGGCTGCTGCGGGTCAAGGAGTCCCACGTGCCCGCCCCTGTTCCTATGCCGGTCTCGAAAAAATCTTGGGAGAACGTTATTGATCCCTGATTTGCGTAGATGTCATGCACCTTATTCAACTTTGGATCCAAGGTGCAGCCCCGCGTGGACCGTCGGATCTTTCGGGCGACGACTGAAGACGCGTAACCAGCAAGTGCCTGAGCGTAATGAGGAGTAATTGACATACCCATGCAGAGCTCGTCTGCTACCTCACTTATTGTGCGAGTCAGCGTTGCGAAGCTTAGAGTCTGTCTGCCGCACATAAAATCCCCGTAGGTCCGTGCGCCGTAGATGGATGGTCCGATGATATTGTTATTTCCGGGAGCTATACGCTCCTCGGGCACCGCAGGAAGGAATGGGGTCACCTTCTGTAGAACTCGGACTGCCTTCTCGGCCTCACGAACTGCGTCGATCTCGGCATCGGTTGGTTCCCGATAGACCTTTCCGGTGCCGTCGCCGTGCTCGGCCACAACTAGTAGCTGATCTTCAGCCTGACCCTCATTCGTTAGGCGCCGATGTAGTTCCAGAGGGTGAACATGGCCGCAGCCAGGGCAGATCGCAGACTTTCCCGCGATCTTCCGACCATTCGGACCGGTGGCATTTGTCAATGTTGGAGCGAACTGTGGTGGACCGGCGTGGACAACAACTTTGCAGCCCCGTCCCCGACGATCTACTTCGATGTAGAAAGATTGCCCCGAGTCAACGATGTCGGACGCATTATTACGCCCCTTCTTGGCGGATGGTCGGCGGAGCTCATACCTGCCGACCAGAGGGAACCGAAGCCCGCATTCTTGGCATGGCAACGTGATCGCCCAGAGGTATCCCCACGGTAATTTTCCATTAACTCTCGGGTAGAATGATGACATCTGTTCGGTCCAACGCCGACCAACCTCGTAGAGCAATGATGTAACATCGCGCAGGAGCTTAGGGCTATCGTTGTATAGTTGGATACTTACTTGGCCAAATGGCAGGTCTGGCTCGTCACTCCAGTCGTGAAACGGAAATTCAGTGAGTAGTTTACT
>JAGVEK010000292.1 GCA_020058315.1 Candidatus Zixiibacteriota bacterium | reverse complement strand
TGGGATTTCGAATCGACATCGTCCAACCTCCTGTGTCCACCGGTGCCAAAAAGCAGGGTGTCAAGGTGGTCAGGACATATGTCAAGAAGGTGCAGCTGGTCGTCGTGGTCTCACGGCTCGGCGGAGCACCGTTCGGACCTGGTTCTCGGACTGGAAACGCGGATTGCGACCCTATTAGAGGTCACTGAGTTTGCGATTCTGGTTACGGCCACGTGGCGACTGACCCATTCAGTGACCCGTTTTTTGGCTCGGCCTTCGGCATCTGATCAGGCGGCGCGGTCAACGCTGTTGCCCGCACGCGGAGCTTGCGTGGATGCCCGACTGCGGAACGTACTCGTTGGTACTCAGCACTACATCGCAGAGTCGGCTTTCTACATCGTCGGCTTTCGGGATTGCTGGCGGAAGCTTGCGGCATCCATCGTCAAAACAGGCGAACTTGAAACGTAGCAAATGGAAACCCGGTAGCCGCTCGCGGTGCAATCCTGGCGGGTCGCAACTCTGCCCCCTGCCGTGCTTGACCGGTCTCCAATAGAATACCCGCGGTAACGCTCGTGCAGGAACTCGCGCCCCGGTCAGCAGGAAGCGAAAAGCGATCATGTACACCGGACCTGCGAGAGAAGGCACCGCGGGTCCGGTGGTATGTGTGCAGTTTCGGCTTCCGCCTCTTGATTCAATATGAAAGAAGTAACTGAAGAGCTGACAGCTGAACGGGCTCAATCGTTGGTCGCAGCACTGGCTAAACGCGACGACTGGCTAGGGGAATCGTTGGCCCATGTTTACTTGCGCGATTGGCAACCAACACTGCGCTTGCTTGGCGGGGTGCTTCGCCAACGTACTGCACAATACATCGCGGCCTTGCTAAGAAAAAACACTGAGGATCTATGCTGTCGCCCATTTGCAATTGCCGTTGCCGCAGCTCTCGAGGCCGGTCGCGAGTTTTTTCCAAGAGAGTCACTCGACCGGCTCGTGAATCAGGCCATCGAACTCTATTCCGCTCGAGAATCGTGGTTGCCCCGTAGGTTTGTACTGGGGCTGATGACTACATGCGGTGACCATGCGATACCGAACTTGGTCGTCCGACTTCTCGACGAGGATGAGCTTGTTCGTGCGAGAGCTGCCAAAGCGCTTGGACATTTGCAAGCGCAGCAGGCCGTGGCGCAAGTCGCCGAGCTTTTGGACGATGACGATGGCCTAGTTCGAAAAGCGGCGGCGACTGCGCTCGGGGCCATTGGAACAACGGAGGCAATCAGACTCGTTCTCGAAGGCGCAAAGCAAAACGCCTCAGTCGCCGAATACGCAGGTGCCGGAATGCTACGAAGTTTTCGACCAGGCGATGGTGCCGGGCAGCTTGTTTGCCACCTTGAAGGCATGTCAGAACGATTGGAGCTTTTGGGCGCATGGGTTGCAGCAAAGGCCGGCCTTGGCATCCCATTGCCCCGCCTCTTGCAGCTGCTCGAGATAGGGGATTGGGATACGCAGGTTTTCGCGGCTGAGGTGCTCGGTAGAAATGCGTCAGCGGACGCGCTTCTGCACTTGGTGGAGCGAACAATGCACCCCCGTGGGTCGGTGCGCTGGTCGACAGCTCTCGCTCTCGGTTGCATGGAAACAAAAGAGGTCATTCCACATCTGCATCGCCTGTCTGGCGATGAAGACCATCTAGTCCGCAAGGCAGCCGTTGAAGGGCTTGCCTGGCACGCGAGGGGCGAGGCTGTTCCTACACTTCGTGGCTGGGGCGGTGTGATTGGGAGTCCTCAACTTGTTGAGCGAATTGAAAGCCCAAACGAAACGCGTGAGATTGTCGATCAATTAGCGGATTCGTCCCCAGCGGTGCGGAAGGCGGCCCTCGAGGCTGTGTCGCGAAGTGGCTGTGAAGGAGTCGTCGAGTGGGCGAGGGGTCGGCTAACGGACAAGGAAGCGCCATACCGATGTAGGGCGGCACTCGCTTTGGGCCAGATAGGTTCTATGCAGGTCGTGAACGATTTGCTTGGGCTTCTTCAGGACGATTTCGCGTTTGTCCGCGATGCAGCGGCAACGGCCATAGAGCAAGTCGGCCGGCGGCATGAGATGGCGATTCCAGCACGCAACGCACCGGAGCCAATTCGCACTCGGGTCGAGGCGCTCGCGTCGGCTTTGGAGGCGCTCGCCAGCGTTATCGAAAAGGCGCCGATGAAAATCGGATGATTCTTCGGCTTGCGGCTGGGCGGGCATATTCATCCCAGTGGGTCGAAGCCGTGCAGGCGCGGGCAGCCTGGGTGTTCGCTTTGTTGCCGAGGCTGACCGTGTGCGAGACAATCTCAAGGCGACGGGGACGACATCGATGCCGTACGACCTGTTCATCAGCTACTCGCGGCGGGACAACGAGCGTAGCCAAGTCGCCGCGCTCAAGGCCCAGATCGAGGCCTCGTTTCGCGCTTTTGCCGGGCGCGACCTGCGCATCTTCTTTGACACCCAAGAAATCCAAGGCATGGACGACTGGCGGCAGAAGATCCAGCGCGGCCTGAGCGAATCGCACCTCTTCCTCGCCGTACTCTCACCGAACTATCTCAACAGCCCTTATTGTCGCTGGGAATGGGAGGATTACGTCCGCTACGAAGCCCTGCGCCAATGCCTCGGCGAGGGCGTGGCTCCGGTCATCTTCATAACCGTGCCGGACGCTGCCGACCCAACGGTCGACAAAGCGATCACCCGGTGGATCGACGAAATTCAGCAACGCCAGACATTCGATCTGCGCGCCTGGCACGACAAGGGTGAGAAGGCACTGCAGGAAACCCACGTCAAGACCACTCTGGAGCAACTCCACGCATCTGTGCGTGAACGCCTCGACCGGGCCGATCGCGCCCGTCGATCGCCGAACATTCTGATGAAGCACAACCCCGCGTTCGTCGGACGTGTGCGCGAACTTACCGAGCTTCGCAACGTTCTCGCAAAGAACAAGCTGGGCGTCGTCGGGGCGCGCGAGGGACAAATGCCGGGCCGTGCCACCGTCCAAGGCGTCGGCGGCATGGGCAAGACGGAACTCGCCCTCGCTTATGCACACGCATTCGCATGGGATTACCCCGGCGGCCGGTGGCAGATTCCGTGCGAACACATTGCCGATCTTCGCCTGGCGCTGACCCGGTTGTCCGGGCCGATGGGCTTTGTGTTCACCGAGGAGGAGAGCAAGGACCTTGCTCTGTCCTTTGATCGCGTGCTGCGCGAACTCTACCGGTGCGAACGCTGCCTCATCATTCTCGATAACGTCAGCGACCCCAATCTCCTCCAACCCGAATACCTCGACCGCCTCCCGCGAGACGGGCGCGTAGACCTCATCGCCACGACACGCCTTGCCCCGGTTCAAATCCCCGGCTCCTCACAGGATCAGACGTTTATTGCCGTGGATGAACTGCCGAAGGAAGACGCGCTGGCCCTGATGCGGAGCCACCAGCCCGAGGGACGCTTCCCGAGCCAGGACGAGGATAACGAAGCGCGGGAAATCGTTCGATTGTTGGATGGTTTCACGCTGGCCGTGGAGACCGCCGCGATCTATCTGGGTCGGCATCCGGCCGCGGACGCATGTCAGAGATTTCGCGAACGGCTCCGGGCCGACCTGCTTCGTGAAAGTGAGGAAGCCGCCGCCGATTCCACGGTGGCCGTGCGCCACCGCGAACGACTGCTGGAGAAGACCCTGGCCTTCACGCTCGAAACCCTTGCGCCCGAAGCCCTGGAGCTGCTGACGATTGCCTCGCTTCTGCCCGCCGACCAGCTCGCCGTACCCTGGCTGCAGACCCTGGGTGCCGAGCGCTTCCCAAGCTTCCAGGACAACGCGAAAGGCACTCTGGGCGTGTTTCAATCGAATTTGGAGATGCTCTTGGGTTTGCGATTACTTCAGACTATCGGGATCTTTGATTCCGACGGCCGGGCGCTCGTGGTACGCATGCACCGCCTGGCGCAGGACCTGATGCGGCGCAGACTGTCGACCGAACAACTCACCGTTCTACAGCGGTCCATCGACGATCTGGTGGGCGCCCGCGATGACGTGCTGGAGAAGGCGACCCGCTGGGAGGAGGCTCGCTGGGAATTGGATCCGCTCGATGCTCTGGCTTGGCTGTGGGCAGAGATGAACCATGCTGGAGGTGCTTGGTTGCTTAACCAGGTCGGGCAGCGTTGGCATAGTCTGGCCAACTGGACCCGAGCCGAGCCACTTATGCGCCGGTCGCTGGCCATCCACGAGCAGTCCTATGGGAAGGACCACCCCAAAGTGGCCACTAACCTCAACAACTTGGCGAATTTACTCAGCGCCACGAACCGTCTGGCGGAGGCCGAGCCGCTGCTGCACCGGGCGCTGGCCATCGACGAGAACTCCTACGGGAAGGACCACCCCACGGTCGCCATCCGCCTCAGCAATCTGGCGCAGCTACTCCAAGACACGAACCGTCTGGCTGAGGCCGAGCCGCTGATGCGCCGGGCGCTGACCATCGACGAGAACTCCTACGGGAAGGACCACCCCAAGATCGCCATCCGCCTCAGCAACCTGGCGCAGTTGCTACAGATCACGAACCATCTGGCGGATGCCGAGCCGCTGATGCGCCGGGCATTAGCCATCGACGAGAACTCCTACGGGAAGGACCACCCCACGGTCGCCGGCCATCTCAACAAC
>JAGVEK010000383.1 GCA_020058315.1 Candidatus Zixiibacteriota bacterium | reverse complement strand
TGCCATCGAGGATTCCGACCAGCGCATCCGGCCATGAGTAGCTGGCTCATTCTCCTGCTTGTCCTGGCCGGTTCGGGTCTCCTCATCGTGATTGCCGTCCGCAAGGGATGGTTGACGCGCGAGCGCGGCTCATTCACCAGGCATCACGGTCCATCACGATTGGGTCAATCAGGACGCGCAGCGCGGCACGGAAGTCATCATCAAACGCAACGCCGGTGACAAGGATTCCTCAGACCAAGCTGGCGAACCGACTTTTACACGGGACTGACGCTGAAGTAGGGCGGGATCTGACCACCTTTCAGCCGGTGCCCCACCCGAAGGGTGGGGTTTCCTTGCCTGATATCTGCGACGCTACTCTCAACTGCGCTGGTCATGAGAGGACCACGATTGCCAATGGGGGGCGCCATATTGTGCCAGAGGAGGGATGATGGAGTATTCCATCCACACAGACGTCAAGTACAAGCCACTCGAATTGGTGGAGGTCGGCCGACTCGCCGACGAGTGCCCCGAACGCTGGTGGAACCAGACACTGAGCCGGGTCAACGATTGTGTCGTGCGACTTGGTGTATTTGAGGGCGAGTTCCACTGGCACATGCACGACCGCGAGGATGAATTCTTCTATGTGCTGGAGGGCAGTCTGCTCCTGGACCTGGAGGATCGGACAGTGGCTCTCGCTCCGCGTGAGGGGCTGATGGTGCCGCGCGGAACAACTCACCGGACGCGCGCCCCCAAACGCACGGTCGTGCTGATGATTGAGGCGGCCAGCGTGGTGCCCACGGGCGACTGAGGCGTCAGTTCCCCTTGGCACACCGACCAAGACCGCGCCGTGTGCCCCACCCGAAGGGTGGGATTCCTCGCGATCTCTGCAACACAATCGTCGGATGCGCCGATCCTCGAGGAAACAGAGTTTCGGGCACGCAGCCGTAACGACTTTTCCCACCCTCCGGGTGGGGCACCTCGGTATCCCTGACGCTCTGTCACTTCCCCACGACACCGCTTGCGCCCTTGCGCCTTCTGTCGTATCTCAACCCCGGCAGAAGGTCTGTCACCCATCATTTCGCAAGGAGAAGACAATGAGCGCCCTGTCCAAATATGATCCCGAAGTGTACGCCGCGATTCTCGGCGAGACCCACCGTCAGGCCGAGAAGCTCGAACTGATTGCCTCCGAGAATTTTGTCTCCGAGGCCGTGCTCGAGGCTCTGGGCAGCGTTATGACCAACAAGTACGCCGAAGGGTACCCCGGACGCCGGTACTACGGCGGCTGCGAGTTTGTCGATCAGGCGGAGAACCTCGCCCGCGACCGCGCCAGGCAGTTGTTCGGCTGTGATCATGCGAATGTCCAGCCGCATTCTGGGTCTCAGGCAAACATGGCAGTCTATCTCACTGTTCTGAAGCCCGGTGATCGCATCTTGGGACTGAATCTCTCCCACGGTGGCCACTTGACCCATGGCCACCCGATGAATTTCTCCGGGAAACTCTTCCAGGTTTCCGACTACGGCGTTACCAAAGAGACCGAGACGATTGATTACGATGCGCTCGTGGCGCGGGCGCGCGAAGTCCAGCCGAAGATGATTGTTGCAGGAGCCTCGGCCTATCCGCGCATCCTTGACTTCCAACGTTTCCGTGAAGCCGCCGATGCCTGCGGCGCTTACTTAATGGTCGATATCGCGCACATCGCCGGTCTGATTGTCGCCGGTCTGCATCCGTCACCGGTGCCGATGGCGGATTTCGTGACCACGACCACCCACAAGACACTCCGCGGTCCGCGCGGCGGCATGGTCATGTGCAAAGAGGAGTATGCCAAGGTACTCGACACGATGGTCATGCCCGGCATCCAGGGTGGCCCGCTCATGCACGTAATTGCCGCCAAAGCAGTGGCGTTTAAGGAAGCACTCGAACCGGGATTCAAAGACTACCAGCGTCAGGTTGTCGCCAATGCCAAGGCCATGGCCGAACGGCTCGCCTCGCACGGCTATCACATCGTCTCCGGTGGCACCGACACCCACCTCATGCTGGTCTCGTTAATCGACAAGGGTATCACCGGCAAAGCCGTCGAGCAGGCACTCGATCGCGCAGGCATAACTGTGAACAAGAACACAGTGCCTTTCGATCCACAGAAACCGCTGGTTACATCGGGAATCCGAATCGGGACACCGGCGATCACCACGAGGGGCATGAAAGAACCGGAGATGCGGACAATCGCCGACTTCATCCACCGTGTGATCTCGAATCTTGGCGATGCGCCGGTTGAGCAGGCAGTGGCCGCGGACGTGCTCGCCCTGTGCGAGAGGTTTCCGCTGTATGCGCAACGGTTGGATGGTGTGTAGACGCGACATCGCCCCTCACCCCCGACCCCTTCCCGAAAAGGGAGAGGGGAGAAAAGCGCACGTGGGAAGTATGTGGGAATTCACGGCAGGCAAACTCCCTCTCCCTTTTGGGGAGAGGGCTGGGGTGAGGGGCGTCAGTTAGCGCGGAGGGCTGCCCATGCTCGTCCTCTTCTCCATCGCACCACTCGGCGAACGTGAATCCGTCTCCAAGGCGGTAGCACCGATTGTCGAATTGATCGCCGCGAGCGGTCTGG
>JAGVEK010000210.1 GCA_020058315.1 Candidatus Zixiibacteriota bacterium | reverse complement strand
TAGATGGAGAAAGGCACACGCACGGTATCCGCGCGGCAAAGTTTCACCGTCACATTGCTCATCGTGAGAGAAGGCGGGGTCGTCGCCACAGTGGATGCCGTGATCGCCGTCTGTGCCGTGTCCGCATACCCGCAGTCATCAGCAGCCATCAGTGTGACTGTGTAGATGCCGGCAGTGCTGATCGCGCGGCCAATCGTCGAGTCAGATATCCGGAGTGTGCCTGGTCCGACGACAGTCAACTGCAGCGGACGTCCCTCGGGGTTGGAGATCGAAAACGGCACACGCACCGTATCGGGACGGCAGAGTGCGGTCGTGACGCTGTTCATCGTGATTGCCGGTCCCACGCTCCCGACCGCGGTTACCGTGATCGTCGCCTGCGCGGTGTCCGCCTTCCCGCAACTGTCGGCCGCCACTATCTGTACCGTGTAGGTGCCGGTCGTGCTGATCGCCCGGCAAACCACCGAGTCGGCGATTCTGAGCGTGCCCGCGCCGATCACTGACAATTGCAGAGGATTTCCCGCGGGATTGAGAATAGAAAACGGCACACAAACTGTGTCAGGGCGGCAGAGCTTGGTCGTCACGCTCCCCATCGTGATGACTGGCGGAACGCTCCCCCCAAAACTCACGACGAGCGTGTCAACACCCACCAGACCGCAATAATCGGACGCACGGAATACGATGCTCACAACTTCCTTGCCGACCGGTGTGTAGCACCACGATTCGCCATCATATGCCCCCGGACAGTCCCAGTTCACACAGCTTGCGAGGTTGCCGTCCGGATCGTAACAGGTGATCGGTCCAAAGCAGTACGGACCGATCTGGCAGACTTTCACCGTATCATTCGGGATTCCCAGAATCGACGGAGCCGAGTTGAAACGAGCCCGAACCTCCGTCACCGTCGTCTCGGGCCCGCAGGCATTGGATGCAATCATGAGAATCTGGTATGTTCCCGGAGCATTGATCTTGTAGCAGACTGTCTTCGTGGTGGCGTTAAATACCGCCGGAGACACCGCTGAAATCGTCACCGGTGCGGTGCCTGTCGACGAGATGGGAATGCAAATCCAGCCCGACTTGCACAGAAGCGTATCGATCAGAGCCGGTGCGATCACAAGGGCAGGCTGGTTCACGGTAACTTTGAAGAACACACGCACTGAATCCTTCGTGCCACACTGGTCAACCGCCACCAGGCTGACATAGGAACTGCTGGAGCTGCTGACATACAGGCAGAGCGATGTGTCCTGGAGTCTGATAAACCCGGGGGAGGACGCACGCAGTTCGGAAAGGGGACAGGTTGAGGTCACGTGGAATGGCACGGACACCGTTCCCGGTGAGCAAATCATTATCGTATCATACAGTTTGATGGATATCTCGGTCGACGTGGGGGATGAGGCGCCCGCGGCCCAAGAATCCGAAGTCGCCAACCCGGCCTTATTCTGTGTGGACAAGCCGGTGGTCACTCCCGTCGTCTGCTGTGAGGCGCCGGCGCTTTTCGGGGTGCCAGCCAATTGCGGCGTCGCTGATGGAATCCGGATCAGCACGACCAGATCATTGAAATCACCATCGCTTGGCCAGGCGAGATCCTCCCAGCACAGCAGGTATTCCCCCGATTGAGGGGATTGGTAAACCTTCAGATGTGATCGCCGGTCGCCGTTGAGCGACTTGTCTGAATACCACGCCGTTCCGTCCTCACGGCTGATAAACCAGCCCAGAGAGTCCGGGCTCGTCAGAGTGAATACCACAGAATCGGCGGGAGTTGCGATGCCAGGCAAGAGTGCAAGCGTGTCGCCGGGTGAGCCGATCCGGTACCACCCAAGACTGTTGTCCTCTTGGATGCCCGAATGCTTGGAGAGGACGCGAATCACGACCATGCCCGGCGCTACTTGGAACTGGCTGGCGGAAATCTGAGCCTTGATGGCGGAAAGCCCCCATCCCAAGCTGTCCAGCATCTCCTGCACGGTCGGCTCGGCAGAGTAGTATCCGGCTGCGCGGCGCGTCAGTGAGTCGGTGGATTCACGATCGATGCCCGGAGCGCTGGCTGCGGTCGCGGCGACTGCTGACAAGAACACCACTGTCAGCGACGCAGCCAAGAACTTGGCTGAGGCATTCAGTTTGAACGCGTATCTACGCAAGTGCCCTCCCGGTCGGACTTCCTTCGTTGATTTTCCCCGCCGCCATATGGCAAGCGCGGCAACAAGAAACCGCACCCCTCACACGCTGGGCGGCGGCCCCCCGGCTCGCACAGAACTCTTTTTTCATCTTGCTGCGTGGACTGTAATGGGTACAGTCACAACGCTTTGTCTTACATCCCCAGTCCGTGAACTCGGCTACACTCTCGCAGATCCTGAGTCCGGTGTTATGTAGCCGCCCATTCGGGGTTGGGTGTGGCCACATGAACCGGGGCGACAATCGATTGCAGTATAATGAGGTAGGTCCAGTCCTCCTTGGTTGTACACGAACACTCCCCAATGTAATACTTGAACCGAATTCTGTCAAGCGTCCAAGGCTCGGATAATTAGCCTTCACAGAACTTGCAATCTGGTGGTGTTTATACGCCATCTTCGATCACCTGCCACATTAGCTTCGCCAACCTAATGCGTTGCGAATCAATTGATTAGATGCCGCAGCGCACTCGTCGTTTCGGTGACGGTGAAACGACTACACGGTTAGAACGCAAACCCAGTACCAATTGCCATCAGTACAGAGCCTTGGCTGCTTCTGGCGGTCGCCGCGCTGGACCGGTAGAGTGAAATGTTGGTCCAAAGACGCCCGATGCCTCTGTCTCGAAAGTTGCGGTAGATCGAGGTTGAGCTACTTGTGGATTCGTTGGGAAACCTGAGTTTCGCCTTCCGGACACGCGGACAGGAATGTCGGCGCCATTGAGCGAAGTGAACCTCCATAACCAGAGTGCGGCAGACACTCCAGTCTGCCCGGTTTTCCAACAAGCCCCAATGCGGATGTCTAACTATTGACAAGAAAGAGGCGCGACTGTCTAAAAACGAACCGTGTTCTGTCACAAGATTTGCGCCGCAAGACTTGCAAGCCGGATAGATTATATCCGCCAATGGGTTGAGTGCGATGCCCGATCGAACGAATTTCGTGGCATGGTTCTTGCTTCCTCCACGTTCGGCACAAGGTGGGGAGGCCACGATGCAATGTCCTGGATGTTCGCGCAAACTGACCGAAAGCGACTGGCTGCTATGCTCTGTGCCCAGCGGGCACTACTGCCCACACTGTTGGGCGGAGATCTCCAGCGAGGGTGAGTTGCTCCATCCGGTCAGCCACCGCGGAACCGGCGAGAATCGCCAGTCGAATTCTAACATGCCGACAGACAAACCACGGAGTTGAGCGCTCGATCAACGGCGAGCCTGGTAAGGTGAGCAAACAAGTGACTTCATTCATAGTAGACCAACCTCTGGGAGGAACGATGAATCGCAAGCAGCGGATTGCCCTGGTGCGCCAGATGCTCTGGACCAACCGGCAGATGAGCCTCGAAGAAATCGCCAAAACCTGTGGCGTGTCATTGCGGACAACCTACCGCGACCTGCATGTGGCCTATACCCGCACCGTCGGGCAGGACCAGGCGGCCGTCGCGAAGTAGACTCCCAGCCCGAAACCAAGTTCTACCCTCCATTCTCTCAGTTGAGGCCATGCGAGCCGAGTTCCGGTTCGCATGGCCTTGTTAACAGACTTCAAAGTCCGTCCTGTCTCCTGCGTTTCTATCCTCTTCGTGACGGGCTGCCGACGGCCTCGGGACTCCGGCCCACGTGACCAAGAGAGGACCAAGATAAGAACTTGACAAACGCTCACTGGCGATTATGTTGATAGTGAGGTTCCAAGCCTTTTGCCCGGAAGTGGGGTGCGGAAATGGTGGTCGCAAAAGATCAAGCCGCCAATGATGGCGGCGGTCGCGGTCGATCTCCACAACGCGGGAGCTTGGCGCGGATGCCTCACCAGGATGGCTGGTGACGCATTGGAATCCTCTGGTGTTGCGGCGGCCGTGGGCAGATGGAGGCGCGAGAGTGTCCATGACACATTCGAGATCGGCCTTCGACCGTCCGCGATCACACGACATCTTGACCATGGGTACCCGGCTGATCCGGTGGTTTTGGCGCGACTCCGAAGGGACGGGCACGATGTCCGGCAAAGGTATGAACGCGAGCCTCCTTCTACCCTTGCTGTCGCTGATCCCGATTTGCCTGGCGTCGAATTCCAACGCGAGTTCCCCCTCGCCCGGCACTCAGGCGGGACGGTCGATCTGCGATTTGCAGCAACTGGGAACTCAGGAACGTCAGATAGCCCTCAACGACGGGGCAGGCTTCGTCCACGTTGTCTGGACGGATATGGCCGAATGGCCCCCGCCTCCTCAGGCGTTCAATGTTGCCGTTTACAACTGCTGGCGACCGTCAGTCGGTTGGCTCTATTCCTACGAGTGCCTTCTGCTGTGCTCGCACGACGGTTGTGAGTTAGGAGCTTGTGTCAACCTGGCAGTTGAGTCGGACGGCTCGGCACAGATTGTTGACAACGGCCAGCGATACGACTCCGACCCTTGGCAACACCCGCAGGTTTCCTACGTCTACTCGCCACCCTCGCCCGGTTTCTGTATCTTTACTGTGAATAATCTGTGGTCCGGTTCCTTAGTTGAGCCTATATTCCCGAAGCTGGACATCGACCAAAATCCAGTTCCAGGCGTGGATATTTTCCATGTGGTCGGCTGCGATACGATGACGAGCGCCAACGGCATCTATTACTACGTTTACTGGCGCTTCGATGGCACCTCGTGGTCAAGCCCGGTCTTGATGGATTCCGGGCATACTGTCAGCCAGCTCGTTGTGGCGGACCCGACCACAGACGAAGTGGCCTACATCTTCTGCCGTCCGCTCAACTACAGTTCGCCGTCACAAATCGACAACGACATCGCCTTCTACAAGTCGGCCGACAATGGCCTGTCCTGGGTGACTTCTGGCACCGGCGGACCGGCGGCGCTGACCAATGTCACAGACTATGCCGCCACGCAGAATGGCCGGGCCTACACCGACCTATCGGCCATCTATGACTTCAACGGCCTGCTGCACATCGTCTGGAACGAACGCCGCTTCATCCCACCAGACAGCCACTTCGTGGGAGAATGTGAACTGGTTCATTGGGATGATGGCACGACCACGAAGCGTCCCATCGCGCGAGCCTTCTGGGACAACCCCGCCTCCAATGGCCAGTACAGCATGAACCTCTGCAAGATGACCTTGAGTGCAGCGAATGGCTGGACAACCTGCGGCAGTCAGGCAAACAACAACTACCTGTATGTGACCTACACCCGTTTCGGCGGCCCCACCGCAGCCGAACTGAGCGACCACTCCACGGCCGGGTTCATGAATAGCGAACTCTACCTGTCGATCTCCGCCGATGGCGGCCACACCTGGTCGCCGCCGCAGAATCTGACCAACACCAAGACCCCCGACTGCAATCCCGCCACCGGCGATTCCTGCGCCTCGGAGCATTGGGCGAC
>JAGVEK010000141.1 GCA_020058315.1 Candidatus Zixiibacteriota bacterium | reverse complement strand
GGCGGTCGCTTGGGGCATCTACAATCAGCCGTGGAAATACTTCGGGTCCTCCAATTCTCATCAGAGTGAAGGGAATTCCCGTGACACGGCGGAGACCCAAGGAGTCTCTCTGGCTGCGGTCGCGCCAGTCGACGAAGGTCCGAAAGGAAGTGTTTTTGCGAGTGACAGGACCAGTGTTTTTGCGAGTGACTGGACCGTTGATCCATTCCGGAGCAGGAAGCCAATCAAGACTCCGAGTGTCCCCGTGGTGAAAACCGAACAGGGACCAGTACCAGTCTTGCAGGGAACGATGATTGTTGGGAACGAGCCAGTGTGCGTTATCGGCGGACAGATCCTCAAGAAAGGTGATCGATTCGGCGAATGGCGTGTCGATGCGGTCGCCACGGACCAGGTCGAAATTGTGCGGCTTTCCGACCAGAGACATCTGACGCTGCGCGCCGGCGACAATGATGGAAACAAGAGGCGGTGACAGGCCATGGGAAAGTACGTGAGCACAAGTCGTTGGGTCATTTCAATCCTGTTTGTTCTGGTGACCCTTGGGACGCAGATGGTGGCAGCACAGCCGGCGCCGCGCGCGGTCAGTCTGCAGTTTTCAAACACCGACATCCGAACGGTGCTTTCGGCGCTGGCCTCGCAGGTTGGGTTCAATCTCGTTCTTGGTCCCGATGTCAAAGGTGAGATCGACGTGCATCTGGCTCAGGTCGACTGGTCCGTCGCGTTGAACACAGTCGTTGCCGCGAATGAATACACATACTTCTGGAATGACAATGTTCTGGTCGTGATGGCTTCCGACAAGGATGTGCCCGAAGGCCTGACGCACCGTGTGGTCAACCTGCGGTATGCGAATCCGACCGCGGTCAAGAACGTGCTGGCGGGCGTCCTCTCTTCACGCGGTAAGATCGATGTCGTGGGGGCGGTGACGGCTCCAGGGGCCGCCGTTGCCGGACGCCCGGTACTTGTTCTGACCGAATCCGCACCGTTGATTCCGTCTCTGCTGAGTCTGATCGACTCACTGGATGTCCCCGTGCCGCAGTTCGAGATCGGCGTCAAGTTCATCGAAACAGATATCGACAATCGTCTCGGCGTAGGTTTCAATTGGCCGACGCGGCTGAGCGGAACCGTCGCCGGGTCAGGCACCGACCAGAACAGTGCCGGTCCAGCGGCGGAGTACAAGATCCAGGATGGGAAGATCTGGCGTTTCGGGACGTTGAGCATCGACCAGGTCACCGGATTTCTGGAAGTGCTGCAACAAAACGGAACATCACGGCTGCTTTCCGATCCTCGCGTGACGGTCCTGGAAAACGAGAAAGCCTCGATCAAAGTGACGACGACCTATCCCGTCCAGACGCTGAACCGATTCAGCGAGGGAGGGGTCATGCAGGACATCGTTTCCTTTCAGGATCTCGAAGTTGGGATAACCCTGACCGTGGTTCCCCGGTTGAATGATTCCAATCAGGTCACGCTGGATGTGGAACCCGTGGTCGAGGAAATCACCGGTTTTACCGGTCCGGCCAACAACGAACGTCCCATCACCGCCAAGCGAACGGTCAAGACGACGGTGCGGGTGGTGGACGGCGCGACACTCGTGATCGGGGGCCTGGTGCGCGAGACCAAGATCGAGACCCGGCGCAAGATCTTTCTCCTGGGGGATATTCCTCTCTTGGGGGCACTATTCAGACACACTTCAATCGAGAAGAAGAAGACCGATCTTCTGATCTTCATTACGCCGCACATTCTCGCGCAGGCGAGATGACGGTTCTCCCAGATAGGTCTTGATCGAGAGGCATTTCGCCCATGATCTTGCGATCATGGATGTTTCTGATCCTGGCCGGCTACCGGGCACCACAAATGGCGCATGCCTCCACACGCGCGAACTGGTCAAATCGTACAGGGGACGGCGTGTCGTCAACGGCGTATCTGTGATGATCGCCCCCGGCGAAATCGTGGGATTGCTCGGACCAAACGGCGCGGGGAAGACGACGACATTCCACATGATAATCGGCTTCATCAAGCCGGAGTCGGGTGACGTGCTTCTGGGGGACCGGGCGATCACGCGCCTCCCGATGTATCGCCGGGCCCGGCTTGGGATCGGCTATCTGCCACAGGAGCCATCGATCTTTCGGAAAATGACGGTTGCAGACAATGTTCTCGCAGTTCTGGAGGTTCAGGGGCTGACTCGTGCGGAACGCATGGACCGGCTGGCTCAATTGCTTGACGAGCTCAACATCGCCCATGTCGCCAAGAATCGCGGGTATCAATTGTCGGGCGGGGAACGCCGCCGCGTCGAGATTGCCCGCGCCCTGGCTACACGCCCGAAATTCATGCTGCTGGATGAGCCATTTGCCGGGATTGACCCGATTGCCGTCGAGGACATTCAGTCGATTGTGGCAAAACTCAAGCAGAAGAACCTGGGGATACTGATCACGGATCACAATGTCCGCGAGACACTCTCGATCACCGACCGGGCGTACATCATGTGCGATGGCGATATCCTTAAAGAAGGCACAGCGGAGTTCCTCGCCAACGATCCCGAGGCACGCAAGATCTACTTGGGCGAGAAGTTTCGTCTCAATTGACCAGTCGTAGCGTTGTATCTGCCCCATTTAGACAAGCCATGCCGAGCATCCTCTCACCAAGAAGGATCAT
Source organism: Candidatus Zixiibacteriota bacterium (assembly GCA_020058315.1). Taxonomy (GTDB): domain Bacteria; phylum Zixibacteria; class MSB-5A5; order WJJR01; family WJJR01; genus JACRMA01. The sequence goes on along the minus strand of JAGVEK010000141.1, from coordinate 602 downwards.
TCATAATCCGGGGTTGAAACTACTGGCGGTGTCGCTGGCGCTGTTGCTTTGGTTCCATGTTGCGACCGATCGTGAATACGAAGTCGACGTGACCTTCAAGTTTTCCTATCTGAATCTCCCGGATTCGCTGACTCTCGCCGAAGCGCCACTCCTCACGATTGACACGCGGCTGCGCGGGACCGGCAAACTTCTCCTGCCGACCTTGTGGCAGGAACTGCTCTGGCCGATCGATCTGTCGGGCATGCGCAAAGCCGGTGTCGTGACCGTTCCTCTCCTGGCGGCCGATGTCCCGCTCTCCGGTATCGAGGGCGTCAAGGTGCTGGATGTCCTGGGACCCGATGATTTGGTGCTGGTCATCGACCGAATCGACGAGAAAATAGTGCCGGTTGTGTCGAACTGCGCTTTTGAAACAGACCAAGGCCACGTTTGTGTCGGGACCGAGGAATGGACGCCCGATTCGGTCCACCTGACCGGTCCCAAGATCGTTCTGGATGGGATCAATTCCGTTTACACCCGGCGAATTCGACTCACCGATCTATCGGCGACCGTGGATCAGGACGTGGAATTGATGCCGCCATCCGCTTATGGCGTCACGATATCTC
>JAGVEK010000329.1 GCA_020058315.1 Candidatus Zixiibacteriota bacterium | reverse complement strand
TGCCTGCCGCAAAAAGGCAATTCATCATCGCGCTGTCCAGCAGCAGAGCAACGATCCCGCCATGGACAACTTCTGGGTACCCTTCATAGTCGGCCCTGCAATCGAATGTCGCTTCCACGGAGGAGTCGCCGGTTCGGACATATCGCAGGCCCAAGCCGCGGGCATTCGCGGAACTGCAGGCGACGCAATGCGGGTGTACGGCAGCACCCAGCGCGACAAGAACGTCTGTCGCGGCGGGAGGGTCAGCCGACCCTGCCTGTGTTTCGCCGCGGCGCCCGGCATTCACATTATCACCGGTCATCCGTGGCACCCGCCTCCATGCTTCCCGTGGTGGTCGCAACTGGGACCGGGTCTGTTGGCGAGTGCGCCTGTGCTCCACAGGTTGACGGCCGCTTCAACGTCCATCTCGCTGGTCACGAACACTTTGATTCCACTGCGCGTGAGATCATCATGTATCCTCTGTCCCAAGCCGCGCGAAATGACCACCGCGCAATCCGCCAGAGCTTCCAGTATCGGGCCGTGCGGGTGGGCGCCCTGACCAGTGTCCGCCGCGCCCTGTGCATGCCCGGTGAAGGAATTGGCGCGGTACGATCGGTCGATTACACGCCCGTCCTCCACCGTGCAGATCACAAACCCCCGCGATCTCCCAAAGTGGGATGCAATGGTGCGGCCATCATCAGAGACGATTGAGACTTTCATGGTGATTTCCTCCTCTTTTCGAGAACTGCGTTGTGATGCTGCGATCCTTGCCGCAACAGTGCGGAACCGCACTGCCGGCAGTGTAATTGGAGACATGGAACCCCCCGCTCATGTGGCGTTGTCCACCCACATTTGGTGCAGACACAGACTCCGGATGGGCCCATGGCCTCATTGTTCTTTTTGGCCGACACATGCGCCTCCTCTCCAACCACGCCCGTGTCTTCGCCCATGCCCTCTGTCCGCAAGGGCGCGATGGATCTGGCTTGACTTGCACTGGGGGCACGCAGTCGGCCGCCCGGTGCCGTAGGGAACCTCCCACTCGTGAGAGCAACTGGCGCAAACAAACCGCCGTCCCGCTACCATTTCAACCTCCCCTCCTTCGATTCGCAGGGCCTTGCTGTTACAAAGCGCGTCCGCCACTTTCTTGCGTGCGGACTCAATGATCCGGCCAAAGGTCTGGCGTGAGATGCCCATCGCTTCGGCGGCCTTCTCCTGGTGGAAGCCATTCAAATCTGCCAGTCGCATGGCCTCGAGTTCGTCCAACGTCAGCGATATAGTCTCCAAGGCGACGAGCGGTATTCCTCTCGGCTTGAAGTACTCCGCTTCCGGGGAGCACATGACTCGTCTTGGACATTGTGGTCTCGGCATCGACTTTGGCAGCTCCTACATCCAATCTCATTACGGGCATATGCCCATAACGTGTGAATGCAAACTTGCGGATTTTGGCAAAACATGGGTCTGGAAGAGCGTCGAGACGGGTCTCGATCTCAGGCCGCCCGGCAGTCAGGGGATGAGAACCATGGGCGGCAGCTTTCTCGGCAAATGCCCGAACCTCTTCCGGCTGGGCAGGTGGCGATATCTATTGCTCTCAGCCAGCGCCCCCCAATCTTTCCGCCATGCGCCTGATCGAACGTCTCGCCGCCGTGCTGACCAAATGGTCGGTCCGCTGGGTTCCCAACTCGTTCATCATTGCCTGTATCCTGACCGCGATTGTCTTCGCGTTGGCGCTGGGATTCACCGCTACCTCAGTCCTGCAATGCATCAGCTACTGGGGTGATGGCTTCTGGGCACTCCTGTCGTTTGGGATGCAGATGTGCTTGATCGTCTTCACTGGTTACATCGTAGCGGTTTCGCCGCCGGTGCGGCGGCTTCTGGGCGCGGTGGCGAAAATTCCGAGAGGACCGAAGTCGGCGATTCTGACCATGACGGTCATTTCGCTTTTGCTGTCATGGTTCCACTGGGGGCTGTCGATTGTCGGCGCCGCGCTGATGGTGCGGTTCATCGCTGCCCGAAGGCGCGATGTCGACTACCGTCTCCTGGTCGCCTGCGCCTATCTGGGAATGGGATGCACGTGGCACGCGGGGTTGTCGGCCTCGGCACCGCTTCTGGTCGCAACGCCGGGGCATTTCCTTGAGAAGGAAATCGGGGTCATTCCAATGGGCGAGACGATCTTCTCGCCCTTCAATCTGATCCTGGTAGCAGCCGTGTTTGTCTTCCTGTGTGTCTTCGCACCGCTGTTGCATCCACGCCGTGAGAATACGGTCACCGTGGATCCATCAGTCTTGGAAGGCTTCGAAGATTTCACTCCCCCCCCGCGCCCGCAAGCACCCACACCGTCGGAGAGATTCGAACATTCCTACATCATCAATGCAATCTTCGGCGTTGCTGGGTTGGTCTGGGTTGTCTGGTATTTCACCGTCAAGGGTGGTGGCCTGACCCTCGACGCATTCAACTTCACTGTACTCTTCTTCGGCATCCTGCTGCATCGAACAACAGCATCGTTTCTCAAGGCGTCCGAAGAGGGCGGCAAACTGATCTTCGGGATCATCCTGCAATTCCCCTTTTATGCCGGCATGTACGGCATCATCAAATCATCGGGGCTGGCCGAAGTCCTGTCCAACGCACTCGTCTCAGTGGCGACCGTGAAGACCTATCCGGCGATTCTCTACTGGTACTCGGGAATCGTCAACTACTTCGTGCCGTCGGGTGGATCGAAATGGGCAATCGAAGCGCCCTACGTGCTCCAGGCGGCCAAGACACTGGGTGTGTCAGCGCCGAAGGTGGTGACCGCCTATGCCTGGGGCGACATGGCCACCGACATTATCCAGCCCTTCTGGGCGATTCCGCTTTTGTCAGTCGCCAAGCTCGACTTCAAAGACATCATGGGTTACGAGATTCTCATATTCATCGGGTACGTGATTCTCGTGACGGCGGCGTTTCTGCTGTTTCCCTGAACCAATGAGCGTCGATGAAGGACTGTGGGGCACGGCTTGCCGTACCCACGCACGCCGGGGGATTGCCGCGAGATCGATCCACTCGGATATACGAATGTAGGGGCGCATTGTGCAATACGCCCCTACAGGAATGAGTCGATTTGGAGATAGGAACTACGCCGCAGCCGGTGTGGCCTTACCTTCTCTCACCCGCCGGTTCAAATCCGTCTGCACGATGAACCAGACCGCCGGCGAGAAAACGAACCATAGAATGAAGATGATCCAGCGGTTGAGTTTCTCGGAGCTGACCTTCTCGTACAGTTCACCATACTTGTAATGCGAGTAGATCGCGCCGAAGGGGATGAAGATCAGCACGGTCCACAAGCCTGGGCTGGCCTGAGAGTCGTTCGCCAGATACTTCAACTCTGTCGCTGTCTGATAGAACCAGTAGATCACGTAGATTCCCAGAGTGATAATGACCAAACCCACCTGGGCCCACATATTGCGTTCCTTCACCATGGCCGCCATGCCTCCTCCTCGTTAGCTTCTTCAGGCGTCTCCCATTCCCGCGATGTAGTATCGCGGGGTGGCGTATAGACGTGACAAGGAATGTCCGGATCGGCGAAAGTCAACACTCACTTCTTCCCGCGACCTCCCGCGCCACCCTTTTCCTTCAGCCGCCCCACGTCCTTCAGCGCCCGCCGGAGGGCAAATTCGATTTGCCCGTTGAGACTCCGCAACTCGTCGTCGGCCCATCGCTGCAGGGCCTCAAAGACCTCCGGGTCGAGCCGGAGAAGGTATGGTTTGCGTTCGGCCACAGGCTATTGGTAGATCGTTCCCGTGTTGACCACCG
>JAGVEK010000534.1 GCA_020058315.1 Candidatus Zixiibacteriota bacterium | reverse complement strand
TCTGGCAACCACTTTCTTCTTGGAGGCAACCTTCTTCTTTGGGGCGACCTTCTTTGCGGTGGACGGCTTGCGAGTTGGCAGTTTCTTCTTCGTCACCGCTTTTTTCGTTACCGCCTTCTTTGTTACTGTCTTCCGAGTCACGCCCTTGCGTACGGCGATCTTCCGCTTTGCAGGCTTGGGCTTCTTGGCTGACTTGCGAGTTCTTGGCATAGGATTTCCTGGAAATCGTGAAAAGAATCGTTAACCTCCGATACCATTTGGCTTCTTCGGGGAATCGATAGCGAGAGCGAGACACGATGTCAAGCCCGTTTGGCGACCCGTGAGAAGTCTGCCCGTTCGGACGCTTGCCCTCATGATACTCGACCTGGGTCGGGCGCCGACGATGGGCCAGCCGAGGGGTCGCGGTCACGATCCCCAAGCAGTTACCCATCTGAAGAATCCATTCGCGATACCTGTTGCTCCTTCGGCCAAAATCCCCTAAATTGAAGATTGAAACGGACTTGGGCGCCCCGTAACCGCTTGTGGCACCGGCCGTTTAGAGACCTGACTACTGGAGGTTTGCAATGCCTTTGGAACGCGAAAAAATCGTCCCTGTCTTCCTCGAAGAGGAAATGAAAGGGTCGTATCTCGACTACTCAATGTCTGTCATCACGCAGCGCGCGCTGCCCAACGTTGCCGACGGTCTCAAACCGTCCAACCGGCGCATCCTGGTGGCGATGAACGATTTGAATCTGAATCCCGGCGCTGCCCACCGCAAATGCGCGAAAATCTGCGGCGATACGTCGGGGAATTACCATCCCCACGGCGAGCAGGTGGTCTATCCCACATTGGTCCGTATGGCGCAGGACTTCAACATGCGCTACATACTGGTCGACGGGCAGGGCAACTACGGTTCGATCGACGGCGACTCAGCCGCGGCGATGCGGTACACCGAAGCGCGCCTGTCGCCGTTTGCGATGGAAATGCTGGCCGACATGGAAAAAGACACGGTCAGCATGATACGCAATTACGATAACACACTCGAAGAGCCGACCGTTCTCCCGTCGAAGTTCCCCAACCTCCTTTGCAACGGTTCATCGGGTATCGCGGTCGGCATGGCCACGAACATCCCACCGCACAACCTCGGCGAAGTCGTCGATGGTCTGTGTGCCCTGATTGATGACCCGGAAATTGATGATGACTCTCTCCTCTCTCTCATCCCCGGCCCCGACTTTCCCACCGGTGGCCTGATTGTCGGGCGCGCCGGCATCGCGTCGGCCCACCGCACCGGACGCGGGCACATCACTCTGCGCGCCAAGGCCAATGTCGAGACCGCCGCCAACGGAAAACAGAGCATCATCGTCTCCGAAATCCCCTACCAGATCAACAAGTCCAATCTGCTTGAACGCGTCGCCGAGCTTGTGCGAGCGAAGAAAATCGAGGGTCTCTCCGACCTGCGTGACGAATCCGACCGCGACGGCATGCGCATCGTCTTTGACCTCAAGCGCGACGCCATGCCGGAGGTTGTGCTGAACAATCTGTTCAAACACACTCAAATGCAGATCACCTTCGGCGTGATCAACCTCGCGCTGGTTGACGGCGTGCCGCGTGTGCTGACCCTGCGCGATATGTTCGAACAGTTTCTCCGGCACCGTCACGAGATCATTCGCCGGCGCACCGAGTTCGATCTGAAGAAAGCCGAGGAACGCGCGCACATCCTTGAGGGACTGAAGATCGCCCTCGACAACATCGACGCGATCATCAAACTCATCCGCGCGTCGCAGACCCCTGCCGAGGCCAAACAGGGCCTGATGGCGAATTTCGGTCTCTCCGAGATCCAGGCGCAGGCGATCCTCGACATGCGTTTGCAGCGCCTGACCGGCCTCGAACGCTCCAAGATCGAGGAAGAGTATCTGGCCCTGATCAAGGCGATCGAAGAATACCGCGGCATTCTGGCCTCCAAAGCCAAGCGCATGAAGATCATCCGCGATGAGCTGTTCGAACTGAAGGAAAAGTACGGCGACCCGCGCCGCACTCAGATTATCGAGGCCGAAGACGATTTTTCGGTCGAGGACTTGATCGCCGAAGAGGATGCGGTAATCACTGTGTCCCATGAGGGCTACATCAAGCGCCTGACTGTCTCCGCCTACCGGCGTCAGAATCGCGGCGGTCGCGGCGTGCGCGGTATGGAGACCAAAGAAGCCGACTTTGTCGAGCATCTGTTCGTGGCCTCCACCCATGACTACCTCCTGTTCTTCACCTCCGCCGGACGCTGCTACTGGCTGAAGGTCCATGCCGTGCCGCAAGGCGGCAAGATGGCCAAAGGCAAGAACATCGCCAACATGCTCGAGCTGACACAGGGTGAATCGATCAACGCATTCGTGCCGGTCAAGCAATTCGATGACGAACACTTCATCGTCGTGGCCACCAAGAATGGCACAATCAAGAAGACCGCGCTGTCAGCATTCGCCAACCCGCGCAAGGGCGGCATCAATGCCATGGATCTGCCGGAGGATGACGAACTCATCGAGACCGGCATCACCGATGGAACCAACGAGATCATCCTCGCCACCCGCGACGGTATGGCTGTGCGATTCCACGAGGAGCATGTGCGTGCGATGGGACGCGGCGCCTATGGTGTGCGCGGCGTCACGCTCGAGGAAGGCGACGTGGTGATCGGCATGGTCGTTGTCAAACGCACCACGACACTCCTGTCGGTCACCGAGAACGGCTTCGGGAAACGCTCCGAAATCGCCGACTACCGTCTCACAAATCGCGGCGGCAAGGGCGTCATCAACATCAAAACCACCGACCGCAACGGCAAAGTTATCGCGATCAAAGAGGTGGTCGATGACGACGAACTGATGATCGTCTCCCAGGGCGGCATCATCATCCGTCTGCCCATCGCCTCGGTGCGCGTACTCAGCCGCGCTACACAGGGAGTCAAGCTCATCAACCTCGACAAGGGCGACAAGGTCATCGACGTCGCCCGCGTAGTCAAATCCGAGGAAGAGGTCGGCAACGGCGAAACAAATGGCACCGCCAATGGCGGGAATGGCTCGAGCGGGGATGAAGCGGGAGTGAATTGATAGCGGACTGGACTTGCTCGGCGAACGGATTTCTGATAACACCCCGCTTCAGCGGGGTGGGTTCGCGGTCTGAAGGTCTTCGAGCCGCTTCAGCGGCTTACTCGTGAGGGGAGGTATCGTGTCCCTCCATTCTTACTCCCGTTGCTGGCTCCATCTGGTTTGGGGCACTCTCAATCGGGAGAAGTCTCTTGGCACGGACGCTCGTGTCAAGGTGGCGCGGTTCCTGCTCGAGTACGCCCATTCGAAAGACCTCCTGTTGAGGTCTGTATTCGTAAATGCCGATCACGTCCACGCTCTGATTGATCTGCCTACGGGTATGACGATCGAAGAAGCGGCCCAATTGCTGAAAGGGGCTTCGTCCCACTGGATCAACCAAGACCGCGTCGTGGCTGCCAAGTTCTCTTGGGGAAGGGGATATGGCGCGTTCTCGGTATCTGAATCAAATGTCCCCAAGGTCGTCGACTACATTGCGGGACAGGATGAGCATCATCGGACCAAGTCGTTTCAGGAGGAGTACGAGGGATTCCTGCGCGCGGTCGGGATTCAGCCGAAAGAGGCAGAAAACCGCTGAAGTGGTTGGGAGCAGAACCTTGAGCTACGTGCCACCGCGCTCAAGCGCGGTGTTATCAGACGACCCCGCTTGAGCGGTCACCGAACGTTCCGAGACATGGCCACGCAGCCTGTCTGATAACACCCCGCTTCAGCGGGGTGGGTTCGCGGCGGAAGTTCGTCCCCGCCACCACCGCGCTGAAGAACAGTGTCATCAGAGTCAAATTTTGGCCGGGAATATACGCGCACTCCGCGCGTATATTGCTTATGGGGATTGCTCATCCTGTCGATTAGACCTGATGGAGCCTCTCCCGGGAGCCTACGACTATGAAAATCAGATGGTTAATATGCGTGGCTGTAACGGCAATTCTGGTTCTTGGATGTGGTGAAGAACAACCCACGAAACCAGGGACCGCTGTAACCGAGCACCTCGCCGGGGGCGGGCAGAAATCCGGAGATGATTCTTTCCACGGCGGACTTGGCGAATCTGGTCCCAGGAACTCTGTGCCTGACACCATTGTCGGCTATGGACCCATTTTCTATTCCGACATCACCTGTGGCGAGGCCCCGAAG
>JAGVEK010000382.1 GCA_020058315.1 Candidatus Zixiibacteriota bacterium | reverse complement strand
TGAGGGTACACTGGCCCACACCTTGTGGACCTCAGGTAAGGCCTACCCCAGATGTGGTGGATTGCTTGTTGACACGAGGCCGGTCAGCATGGCTGAATACGCGCAGCCGGCTGAAGGCTCGATGGATACCCTTACACCCCAGCAGCGCAGCGAGAACATGCGGCGGATACGGGCCGTAGGCACCGGCCCGGAAGCCGTCGTGCGGAAACTGCTCCGTGCGGCCGGCCTGAAGTTCAGGCGGTACCCAAAGAGTATCCCCGGCCATCCCGACTTCATCATCGGTGGAACGGATGTTGTCATCTTCGTCAACGGCTGCTTCTGGCACGGCCACCGCTGCATCCGCGGCAGGAAGCCCAAGAGCAACACTGCGTACTGGAACGCCAAGCTGGAGCGCAACGTCAAGAGGGATCGCCGCATCGCCCGCGTTCTTCGGCAGGAGGGATGGAAGCGCGTTGTCATCTGGGAGTGCGAACTGAAGAAAATCCCGCGTCTTGGATCGAGGCTCCTCCGGTTGTTGAGCGCATGAGCGTCAACAACGGCACGCGCCCGACAGTCGCATCCTTCTTCTCAGGCATCGGCGGTTTCGATCTGGGTTTCCAGCGCGCCAGATTCAAGGTAACGTTTCAGTGTGAGATCGACTCGTTCTGCAACCAGATACTTCAGAAGCACTGGCCGGATATCCCACGAGCGAAGAACATGCGGGAGATCACCAATGCAAATGTCCCTCTTTCCGATGTCTGGGTCGGAGGATTCCCCTGCCAAGATGTCTCGCTTGCGAGGATGGCTCCGCGCCCAGGGCTTAAAGGCAAGCAGTCTCGGCTCTTTCATGAGTTCGCTCGGCTCATCGGAGAAGGTCGCCCCCGAGTTTTTCTCATCGAGAACGTACCAGGCCTCCGTTCTTCGCACGGCGGGCGAGACTTCCAGATCATTATTCAAACACTGGCCGAGCTCGGGTATGGTGTGGGCTGGCGTGTGCTTAACAGCAAATACTTCGGAGTCCCCCAATCGCGCCAGAGAATCTACATTGTCGGGTGTTATCGAGACGGGCGAGGCCCCGCAGAGATACTTTTTGAGTCCGAACGCCGCACAAGGAATGATGAGAAGAACGGATCAGATGGGAAGGAAGCTGTTTCCCCCTTTAAGAAAGTCGTTGGAAATTCTCGCAAAGGGCCAGTGACCCCCGCCCTCGCCTACTGTCTGTATGCTTGCTCTGCGAGGCACACCGGGACCGATTGGAGTCGTAACTATGTCAGCTATCCCGATGGCCGTGTGCGCCGATACCTGGCGGTAGAGTGCGAGCGAATACAGGGTTTCCCCGACAATTGGACGCTGCCGTCCGATCCGCCGGACGATGCTGATAAGCTCGACAGTCTCCGCTATCAGACGTTGGGCAACGCGGTAACCGTCAATGTCGCGGAGTGGCTGGCTCGGCGGATTACCCGGTACCTGCTCAAGCCGGGCACTGCGAACGCGGCTGTTCATCTGAACGGCACGGCTCACACGAATGGAGCGGCTGGTCCGCTGAACGGAGCCGCTCAGTCCATCGCCTCAGCGAGGAGCTTGAGGAACTTGGGATGGGGGCGCTTGGAGGGGTCACCCGGCAAGCGTTGAGCCGGAATTTCGCCAACGTGCTGACGAAGTGCGTCCAATGCGAAGCCTGCCCCGGCAAGCCCGGCCTCTACTTCCTCTGGAATCTCGACAAAATACTTGCCGCCCTTGTGGATGATTCGGATGAGCCCTTCATCGAAGGCCCAATGGTGCAGTTTGCAGGCGCAGATGCCATTTGACACCTTGTCCAAATCGTAATCGGACCACGGGAGAATGTGGGCAGAGTCCACGCCTGTGTTGTTCAAGGGTGTCTTCGGGAAGCGTAGACCGCACACGACGCAGATAGAATTGTAGGCCTCTCGAACCTCGCGTCGGAACTTGGCGCTCGCCGCGCCTCGACAACCTGCCCACTGTCTCCACTGCCTAATCGTTCGGCGCTTGATCTCGACTTCCTCAGGTTCAATCTCTTCTACCTTGACGGGCGGCTCCGGCTCGATGCCATCGAGGAACTGGAGGAGGGGGGGAAGAACATCCGTGTTCTGCGTGTAGAGCACCCCCATGTCGGCGCTTGCCTCTGCAACTGCTGCCTGAAGCTCGTAAATTACTTCTTCCGCTCCCAGTGGCAGAGGACCGCCTGCCTTGACGAGGTCATGATGTTCAGTAAGGAGGGTTGGAATCGGATCGGGGAAGTCGGAAGCTCGCTTCCAAATACGCTGCACCTGAGCAAGCCGGTCTGAGACGGAGAACTCTTCCGCCGCGTAGGTCTTGTTCTTCAGAATTGCGGTCCGGGCGTCAAGGCGGGCCCGGTCGCCCCCGGCCAGCACCGCATCGCCTAGCTCTATGTGTTCAACCGCATACCGATTCCGTTGAACCACTGGAGCGCCGCTCCCTAAAGCGACATCTTGTCTGACGGGATGCGGCAACAGAAGCGCGGCGGCGAACTGCCGATGGAGGTGGATCGGCGTGCCCGGCATCCGCCGGAGGCGGCGCTTGCCGCCTTGGGGTTGAATGGAAGTGCCTGTATCGAGAGCGACGCCCCTTCCGAGATTGAGGATTAGGCGTCGGCCTGTGAGGGCAGTCGGTGTAACACCGGATTTGGCGACCTCGCTGATCTCGTACTCGCCCCGCCCGCCGCTCGTCCGCCTGCTGATCCGCATGACTGAGCGGGAGGCTAGATCGGTTCGGGATCGGTGTCAAGGCGGGCTTCGGTGTTCACAACCGTCCGGTTAGGAACACACGGTGGCCAACATTTCGGATGGGGGGCAGCAGAGTACGCCCCTAGACGGGGAACCCCCTTCGATGGCCCCCTCGCAAGTCCGCGCAACGCCTCACAGCCGTTCCGGTAATCGCATGAGCACGGAAATCAGTTGTTTTCCGTACACCATTCGCTACACTCGGGTAACAAAGAGGGAAGCCATGGGCCAACCGAAGCGGGTAGCCATCTACGTGAGAGTCGGCAGCGACGGGCAGTCCGTGGAGAACCAGAAGCGCGAGCTTGAAGCCGTCGCCACGCGCCACGGGTGGGAGGTCGCTGGGGTCTTCTCGGACCACGGCATCAGCGGAATCAATCAGAAGCGCCCGGCCTTTGCCCGGCTCGTTCAGGGCATCGGGCGGAAAGATTTTGACACAGTCGCCGCGTGGAGCGTGGACCGGCTCGGGCGCTCGCTCCAACATCTGCTTAGGTTCTTGGCCGAGCTACGGGCAAAGGGTGTGGACTTATATCTACACCAGCAGGGCGTCGATACGTCCACGCCGGCCGGCAAGGCGCTCTTTCAGATGCTCGGGGTCTTCGCCGAATTCGAGCGGGCAATGATCATAGAGCGTGTGCATGCGGGACTCAGGCGAGCAAAGGCCCAAGGAAAGCGCCTTGGTCGCCCACGCGTGTCCCCCGTGGTCGAGCGGCGCATCCACCGGGAACTCGCCAAGGGACGAGGGATCAAGGCAGTCGCACGAAAGCTGGGTGTTGGAACAGGGACAGTGCAGCGGGTGAAGGGCGAGGCAGGGTAATAATCGCCCCGCCTCGTGGCAGGATGGCGCCTAGGCCGCGCTTGGAGCTTCATAACAGGGAAGGTCGGTCTGATCGAGACGGGGCTCCATAGCTTTTACGCCCCCAGCAATTAAGGCACGGGGATATGACCGATCCGGGGATGTGTGCTTCCGCTTCGCTAGGATAACTGCTAAGCTTCATCCCACAGGGCGAGTTCTGCCCAGGCCGAGCCTAAAGGGATAGAGCGAACGACGATGGACCCTATTCTCCAGAATTTAGACTTCGGGAATGAAGCGGCCGATGATGTAGACCCAGAGGAACTTACCCACTATTTTGTCGAGCAAGCTGCATTCAATGAGTTCCACGACCACCGCACAAAGCTACGGGTTGCCACCGCACGGAAGGGCGTCGGCAAGTCTGCCCTCCTGAAGTGGGTTTCGCACAAGGTTAACGTCCAGGATCCAAATGCCCTTGT
>JAGVEK010000032.1 GCA_020058315.1 Candidatus Zixiibacteriota bacterium | reverse complement strand
TCCACGGTCGAGTCGCCGGGTGGCTCCGGCACAGCGGTTTCTTGGTGTAGCTCGGGCGCTCTGCTCACGTGTCCCTCAAACTGCACGCCCCTATGCTAACATGCGGCGTCTTCGTTTTCAGGTCGTTTGAAGTTGAAAAACGTAATGCGGCGGCTAGCGTAGAGTTCGGTCGGCACACGCACGTACCCGTAGCTCAGCTGGATAGAGCGCAGCCCTGCGAAGGCTGAGGTCGGAGGTTCGAATCCTCTCGGGTATACCATTCGAGAGAAGTTTTCGAACTCTGGTCCTTGCACAGTTCGTGCGATCCAGAGTCTTCAGGCGGCTCGTAGATGTGCAGGACGAGGCCGTCTCGCGTGATATCAATCTTCTGTATGAAGAGCCGCAGCAGTTCCTGCTGTTCAGCCGGGTTCATCCTGGCCAGGAGTTCGCCCAGTCTCTTGAAGAGTGCCCGAAGCTGCGCCGGTTCTGCCTTGACTGGCGCAGCGGCATGAAGCGTCCTTTCCTTTTCCTCAAGCTCTGTCTCCAGCGCAGTCACCTTCCGTTCCAGCTTGTTGATCTCTGACGCCAAGTATGCGGGCGCTTTGGCGCCGGCCTTCTTGACGAACGCGATGGCGTTGTCGAGTTCCTTCTTGGCTTCGGACTTTTCGCGCGATATCGCTTGCCGCTCGACCTCAAGGTGGGCTACTGCCGTTCCGCCGTTCGCGCGAATATTCTGGCAGATTTCATCCAGCCAGCCGGAGCGGTCGTCGGCCATGGCGCTGATCACGCGTATGACCTGCTGCTCCATCTTTTCCGCGTTGAGGTTGTAGAAAGGGCATCTGGCCTGTTCCTGGGTCCGCTTGGTTGGACCGAGGCACCGGTAGTAGAAAGTGAACGGCTGGTTTCGTCCTTTGTGGTGCGTGTAGCAAGGGGTGAAGGCCGTTCGGCAGTGCGAGCAATAGAGCAGGCCCTGAAGCGGGAACACGCGAGTGGTCTTCTTGCTGCCGGTTTCTTCTTTGGTTCTTCGGTAAACGATGGTCGCCATAGCATCGAAAAGTTCCTGCGATACGATCGGTTCGTGCCGGCCTTTCGCCCATTCGACAGTGACGACACCGCGGCCGTTTTCCTTCTTGGTGATCCTGTACGCGACTTCTCCAACATAGGTGCGGTTTTGGATTATGCGATCAAGGGTCGCCATGTCGAAGTCTTGACCGCTGGAACGTGTGATGCCTTGGCGACGCAGCACGCGGACAGTCGCGGCCAAAGACCGCGTCTCACGCACAAGTTCGAATATCTTCCGCACTATCGGCGCTTGGGTGGCGTTCTGCACGAGCACGCTCCGGCGCTGCGCATCTCGGGCCAAGTCGTACCCGAAAGGCACTCGACCGCCGGTCCAGTACCCGTTGATCCGTAGATGATTCACTGCGGTCGTGATGCGGTCGACAATCTGATCTCGTTCAAACTCGGCAAAACACATCACCATCCGCAGGCTCAACTTGCCCACTGGAGTCGAAGTGTCGAACTTCTGTGATACGGAGATGATCCTGGTGTCATGCTTTTCGCACAGATCAAACACATGGCAGAAATCCTTGATGGATCGCGATAAACGATCAAGCGAAAAACAGATGATGCCGTGAACGCGACCGAGTTCAACGTTCCGAAGAAGCTCGAGCATGCGCGTGCGTTCGAGCGACTTGCCGCTCTCGCCCTCTTCGCGATAGATCTTCACGGGAATGGTGCCGCAGTCCGATTCAAGCTGCAACGCCACGCGGCACTTCTCAAGCTGCGCGTCCAGACTCACGCCTTCCTTCGATTGCTCCTGCGTGCTGACTCGGATGTAGAATGCCCAGTGCCTCTCCGGCGATGGTGACGGTGTCTCGCCGCCTTGTTGGGCACACGCTGATTGGACAGCGCTGCGACTGTTTGCTGCCGACATGGCAATGACCCTCTTTGAAGCTACGTCATGAACCGCACTTGAGAAGACCGCAGGAGTTGTCGGACGGCATCATTATAGAACATCGATGCGGGCGATCTCAAGAATTTTGCGATCCGAATTCCTTTCCGGAGGCTCGCGCGGAGCCAGGAAGGTGCACTTTGCCCTCATCTATCAACCGCTGCAGTGTTCGGGCAAACAACCCCACGATATGTTGTTTGCGTTCCAGCGGGGATAGCGTGTCCTCAAACTTCGTGATGACCCTGGTGTCTGCCGGCTTGATGAGCACACGCAGAGTCAACAGGGGCCTGCTGGCGCGCGGGGACGATGCCGATGGCGTGATTCCGCTAGCCACGATGAGTCTCCGACGATCCGCCGTGGTCGTTCGATGCCGGCGATTCCGGATTGAGGGCACTGCTGGCCTTGGAGCGCAAAGCGGTGTTGTGCTCTTCGAGTTTTTGTCGTGTTCTGGCAAGCCAGGCCGTCCAGGCCCTGCCGCGTGAAGGCGTGGGCATGCCCGCAAGGTCAGTGGATACTTCCGTGGTCAATCGAGACAGCCAAGCCGCCACTTCCGGCCGACTGTTGGCCCGCACGGCTGTTTGCAGGGCCAGTTGGGCATGCCTGACCACGGGGCCCAAGTCATCCGCATGGATATGCGTAGCCTGTTCGATGAAGTCGAGCACGTCCGCCAGCTTCGCGATCGACACCGACTCGACGTAAGCCTTGAAATCTTGAATGGTCTTCCCGCCCTTGAAGAATTGCGCCAGGATGCGAGCGTGAGCCAGGGCTGTTTCCGTGTACTCGAAGCGCAGTTTGCCGCGGCCCCGGCTGATACGATGCGGGTGGGGAATCAGGCCGAGCACGATGGCCTTGCGCAGACTGGCCTGGCTGAGAGGGGTGTCCTCCCCGTCCAGAATCCCCGTGATGTTTTCGCGGCTGTAGGTCCGTCCGCTATCGGTGCTCATGCCTTTGTGGCTCCACATGTTTGAGGAGCGAAGGGCAAGCACTGGGCCAATCGCAAGACACGGGGAAAAACGGGCGCGCCATAGGCGCTTCCCGTCGCGGCGCGATGCAATACTCGCGGACTGGCAAGGATTCTTGACGGCCGTCGTCAACGGACTTGTCAACCCCGAGCGCATGCCGGGATCACTTCACGGACGGGAGGTGCCGATCTGGATCGTTGTGGGAAGCCGCAGCGTTCTGCCGTATACTTTGCCCTGGCTGGAAGATAGGGAGGCGCGGGTCTCATGTCGAAAGCGATTTTCGGACGACCCCTCCACGACGCGACCGCTGGTGGCGCCCATATTGGCGTGACTGTCGTCACCCTGTACAAGGACAAGATGGTTCTTTTCGAGCGACCGGGTTTGGTGGGTGGAGCGGATGTGGGAGACCTGTGGTTTCCGTGGGATCATCTCGAGTATGGCGAATCGCCGGATGCGGCCGCCAAGCGCGTGCTCAAGCAGTGGGGCAGGGCTGAAGCAAAGGAAACAAGACTGGCCGAGGTGTTTTCGATGGTCCCGCCCGGTGAGGACTGGCAGTTGATCTTTCATTACGTCGCCGCGCTGAAGGCGCCGCCGAAGAACGGCGACAACGTTCGCAGCATCAAGATTATCGCGCGCGAGCAACTGCCGCGCATGGTGGGTCTGTTGCGGCGGAGCGACATCAAGCACTACTTGGCCGTCGCGGACAAGTAGCCCGGCAGTTCCGGATGGCGAAACGATCGCTGACGAGCCGTTGTTTCTGGTTTCGCTTCAGTCGCTTGATGGCGTATTCCGCCTTGCAGGTTGCGGACTTGGATCTGCATTTGCCGAACCAGACCAGGACGACCGGCCGCCGTTGCCGGGTGTACTTGGCCCCTTTGCCGGAGTTGTGAGCCGCGATCCGCTTGTCCAGATTGTTCGTG
>JAGVEK010000358.1 GCA_020058315.1 Candidatus Zixiibacteriota bacterium | reverse complement strand
CGCGGTCCTGAAGCGAATGTCTCGGAGAACAGGAGGCCGGATGCCGTCCAGCACCCAGAGCGTCTCATGCTCCGGGTTGCTGTCGCGTTGGGAGACAGAAGCGCTGTCGAACCATCCGGAGTCAATGGCCGCTTCGAGAGCATCAATCGCATCCATCCTGCTGACGTGTTTCCCGGAGGCAAGAAGTGCGACGAGCGAGGGGGGACCATCACCGGGGACAAGATGTTCGCCCGCCAGCACCAGCGCCGAAGGTGAACTGTCCATGGGATCGCTCAAACCTGCGGTTCGCCGGTGGTCGTCCCAGATCTGAGTTGCGATCTTCCTGCCGGCGGCGTATCCCGAGGCAATCAAGGTATCCACCGCATCGAAACTGATGTTGCCGATACCTGCGGCCTCCGGAACGCAGATGTAGTCGGCCGCGGCCAGCGACTGATTGAGCAAAGAGGCGGTCATCACAGTTGTCGCCTGATTCGCCACGGCGTAAGGATTGTCCAAGTCGCTCATCTGGGCGAGGCCGCTGGCCGTGTTGATGGCCAGAACAGGGCAGGTTGAGAGCTCGTGGGCGAGCGTCACCGGCAAAGGGTCGACCAGACCACCGTCTGCGTACATGAGTGTGTCATGGCGCAGCGGGGTCACGGCGAGAGGGAATGCCATTGCCGCCCGAATCGCAAACGCGAGTTCCCCTGAGGAAAAGACGATTCGTTGTCCCGAAACCAGTTCGGTGGCGACGGCGCGATAGCGCACAGGAAGGCGGTCGAAATCGGAGGCACACCGGTACGTTGCACCCTGTGTGAGATTCGAGATGTAATTGTAAATCGTCTGTCCCGATGTCGCCCCTGTGGGCCACTGGGGTCGGAAATTGCGCATCGGGATCGAGACAAACCAGTTGGCGGATTTGTCCTTCTGCGAGAGCAGGAGTCCGGCTCGCGGGGGCGAGTTTTGCAGAAGCGCACTCCACTGCACCACGCGCGCGAGTTTCTCGAGCGAATCCACGGCGATTCCCGAGGCGTACAGCCCGCCAATCACGGCGCCCATTGATACGCCACAGATCAGATCAATCGAGACATGGGCCTCCTCGAGAGCACGCAGCACGCCGATTTGCGCCAGCCCTCGCGCTCCCCCGCCCGATAACGCCAAGGCGACCCTGGGAGTTCCGCGGTATCCGGCGAGGTGGCTGCCATAGACAAGCTCCAGTAGTGGAGGCTGCCGGAGGGTGATCCGTCCACCCGATGAATCCTCTGTTACGGTGCACGCAGAGTGAGAGAGATCAACGGCCGCCAATACGATGAAAATGGAACATAGCAGGACAATGCACCATGAGCCCACCCGAGTCGCACTGTTGGCGGGGGGCGCGTGCCGGCTCTTCTGGCAATCGGTGCTCTCGCTCATTAAATCCAGTCGGTGCATAGGCCTGTCGAGCAAAGTGAACCGTACAATGATCGCACAGGTTGGGAATGGATGCAACTGACCTTTGCGTGGTAACTTGTGATTCATCCCGTTGGGTGGGAGGTGTTCCATGCTCCTTGAATTCGCATCGATGCCGACATTACTTGCCCCACCCTCGGGGTGCCACAGTCGTGCCTGCATCCGACTGTTGGTTCCGTGGGGGCGACGACAGCGGGATCGCCTTGAGGGCCGGGAAACCGATTATGAGCACACATCTGTCTCGTCGGCTGGCACTGGCATTCGCGGTTGTTGTAGTCGTGGGATCCTCCCTGCCATCGTCGCGTCTGCCTGATCTGGGTGGAGGTTACGCTGATAAGCTCTTGCACTTCCTGGAGTACGCCGTTTTGGGCTATCTGGTGACGCGTGGCTGGGGACCGGGGCGACCCACGAGCAACAGCACGCTTGGAGGCTGGTTTTCGGTTGTGGCCCTCCTGGTCTTTGCCGCGCTGGATGAGTTCCACCAGCACTGGATTCCCGGTCGGTCTGTGGAATTCTGGGATTGGACTGCGGACGCCGCAGGCACAATCACCGGTTTCGTTCTTGGTGTTCGCGCCAACCGGCGCACGGGGGATCTCCCCGGACACCCCTGAGTTCCGGTCTGCGGAATCTCCCCGGCAGGCTGACGCTGTTGCGTATAGTAAAGCGGTGCGGGCGGCCTGCGGGCGGATCGTCAGACTAATGTGAGGGAGACCAGAGGCCGATGAGCGGGCGTTTCGAAGGCAAAATCGCGCTGATAACTGGTGCGGGATCCGGCATCGGACGAGGCATCGCTATGCGTCTCGCGAGTGAAGGCGCGCGCATGATCCTGGTGGGGCGGACCGCGGCCAAGCTCGCGGAGACGGCCGAACTGATGGGTGGGATTGTGGACTGCGAAGCAGCCGACCTCTCCAGTGCCGAGGCGAATCGAAACGTGGCAGGACAGATGGCCGACCGTTACGGGCATCTTGACATTCTGGTCAATTGCGCGGGTATCTATGCAGCCGGACCATCAGATCAAATCGAACCGACGGACATCGAAGCCGTGCTCAGCGTCAACCTGGTGGGGCTGGTAGATCTTACGCGCCGTCTTGTTCCGCTGCTCCGTCTCGGCCGTCCGTCCGGTGTGGTGATTAATGTCTCGTCGACACTGGCACTGACGCCGGTGGCTGGAGCGCTGAGCTACTCCGCATCCAAGGCCGCGGTGAGTGCGGTGACCGAGACTCTTGCCGCCGAGTGGGGTCCCCAGATCCGCGTGAACACGGTCTGCCCCGGTTTCGTGGACACGCCGATTCATCGGCAGCGGGGTGGAACCCCGACAGAGGTCGCGAAGTTCCTGGATCAGATGGCATCCCGGCATCCGATGCGACGGATTGGTCAGCCTGAGGATGTGGCGGCGGCGGTCGCTTACCTCGCCTCCGACGAGGCATGCTGGGTGACCGGTGCCACCCTGGTTGTTGATGGAGGCTTGAGGGTCGCTCTCAGATGAATACGGCTGGTGCATCGACGGG
>JAGVEK010000257.1 GCA_020058315.1 Candidatus Zixiibacteriota bacterium | reverse complement strand
GGGAGACGCGGGTGAGCGAGACGCTTCTAAACGTTGGAAAGCTGGCCCGTCCATTCAGCTACAAATTGCACGTCCACGTCGACGGCCAAACTCGCGAGAAGGCCGCAGACGTTCCCGAGACGTTCAATTACCTGCTGGGGTTACATGTTCAGACACGGCGAGTCTACAACGACGACGGACGGCGATACCTGGTTTATCGCGGCCGGATCGATCACCGGCAGATCGTTATCATCTGGCGCGAGACCGAGGGTTGGCAGAAGGTAGACCTGGAGCGGGACAAGAAGTTCGTGGCCGCGCAGAAGCTGACCGAAGGCGCGGACGAGGTTTTCGTTAACGGCGATTCGTTCATCCCGAATGCCAGGGCGCTGGAACCGGTGTTCAAGGCCCGGATGTTTGCGGAGGTGCAGGCATGAGCGTAAAGTTACGGATACCGCAGGAGACGGTGGTGGAGTTCTGTCGGAGATGGCAAATCAAGGAACTGGCCATCTTCGGCTCGGCGCTCGGGGATGACTTCCGGTCCGACAGCGACGTGGATGTGCTGGTGGTATTTCAAGATGATGCGAAACGGGATCTCTTCGGCCACATGAAGGCCGAGGAGGAGCTGAAACAGATCTTCGGGCGGGACGTGGACCTGGTGGAGAAGGGAGCAATAAGGAATCCTTTCCGTCGGCACCACATCTTGAGCAACTGCGAGGTGATCTATGCGGCCTGAGGAGCGCGATCCGGCCCACCTGTGGGATATGCTCGAGGCGGCGCGGGCCGTCGTGGATTTCACGGAGAACCTCACGCTGGAAGAATTCCTGGCGGCCAGCAGGGACAGGCAGATCACGCGGCTGGCGGTGGAGCGAAAGTTGGAGATTCTCGGAGAGGCGGCGCGCAGAGTCAGCCCACGCTTCCGCGACGAGCATGCCGAGATTCTCTGGAAGGAACTGGTCGGCTTGCGTAATGTTATCAGCCATGAGTACGACAAGGTCAACTACCCGAAGATTTACAGAATCGTACGGGAACGAGTCCCGGAATTGATCATGCTCCTGGAACCCTTGGTACCGCCACCTCCCCAAATGGAGGAGTGATTTGATTCGAAACGGCAAATCGGAATACGTGAAGCTCGAGCGGCGGCTGGTCCTGCTGGCCTGGCTGAACGGGCATTTCGGATACGACAACAACCGCGATCTGCTGGCGGACACGAAAGAAGCAAGCGAAGGTTTCGACGCCTCGGGCCGCAGCTACGGCTATCACCGACTGGAGGGGCGCGGGGATAAGGTCAGGATTCCGCCGGCCGACCTGGCCCGTTATGACGATAACGTCCGCGAACACCTACGCGCCATGAATGCCCGGAGACCTGAGCCGGTCAGGCTCCGGTACTTTCAGTACCTGGCGGTTCTCTACACGGAAATCTTCCTGGATTGGTACTTCCACCGCCGGGGAGAAATGCTCCGTTCGCTGAACCATTTTATCGAGAAGCGAAACGCCGCCAAGACCGCCAGCGATACGAAGGATGCGAAGTTCTCGGAGTCGGACCTGAAGAAGCTGGCCTTCTGGATGGCAACCGGCAGCGGCAAAACACTCATCATGCACATCAACTACAGGCAGTTCCTGCATTACAACGACCTTCCTCTGGACAACATCCTGCTGATCACACCTAATGAAGGGTTGAGCGAGCAGCACATGGCGGAAATGGCGGCCTCGGACATTCCCGCCAGACGATTCGACCTGAACGAGAGCGGTCTCTTGATGACCGGGAAAGACGTGGTTCGAGTAATTGAAATTACAAAGCTGGTGGAAGAGAAGCGCGGCGGTGGCCTGAGCGTGCCTGTGGAGGCGTTCGAAGGCAATAACCTGATCTTCGTGGACGAGGGCCACAAGGGATCGGGCGGCGAGGCATGGCGAAGCTTCCGCGATGCGCTGGGCGAGATGGGATTCACCTTCGAGTACAGCGCCACGTTCGGCCAGGCCCTGACGGCGGCGCGGAACGACCAGCTTACCGCGGAGTACGGAAAAGCCATCGTCTTCGACTACTCCTACCGCTACTTCCACGGCGACGGATACGGCAAGGACTTTTGCATCCTCAATCTGATGGAGGAGACGACGGAGGACAAGACGGAGACGCTCCTGCTTGGCAATCTGTTATCTTTCTACGAGCAGCAGCAGGTCTTTGAGGAGCAAGCGGAAGCCCTGCGGCCTTACAACCTGGAGAATCCTCTCTGGGTCTTTGTCGGCAGCACGGTGAATGCGGTCTACACCGAACACAAAGAGAAGAGAAGCGACGTTTTGACCGTGGTCCGGTTCCTGCACCACATCCTGGAGAACAAAGGCGGGTGGGCGATCAAGACGATCAAGAGGCTCATCGACGGCAAGACCGGCCTGTTCACGCCGGATGGGCAGGACGTATTCGAGGGCAAGTTCAACCGCCTTCGAGAGGCCGATCTGGCTCCCGAGACGGCGTATCGGGACATCCTTGCCAAAACGCTCCATGCACCAGCGGGCGGCGGCCTGCACCTGTGCGACATCCGGGGCGGCGCCGGGGAGCTCGGCCTGAAGGCGAGCGGCGCGGAAGACTACTTCGGCCTCATCTACATTGGCGACACGAGCACCTTCAAGAAGCTCGTAGAGGAAGACCAATCGGGGATGACATTGGAGGAGGACGCTATCACCGGTTCCCTGTTCGACGGCGTCAATAAACCGGACACGAGCATTAACATCCTCATC
>JAGVEK010000308.1 GCA_020058315.1 Candidatus Zixiibacteriota bacterium | reverse complement strand
GTCTTGATTGGGCCAGATGGTTCAGCCCGCGTCAGAGCGAAAAGCTTCCCCCGGCGCGCTAATGGCCGGTGATCTCATAGTATTTTTCCAGAGCGTCAACCGCGTCCTTCAATGAGGCCACAAGTTTGGGATCAACGTTCTGTTTGACTTTCATTGCCACAACCATGACAGCGTGGTGATCCGACAGGCTCTTTAGGCAGGAGTCGCGGCTCTTCTCCCCTGGCACAACAGGTTTGACCCGCTGCGTCAGGAAATACTCGGCAATGGTTGTGATGATCGCTGAGGCATGATCCTCTTTGGCGTTGATCCAACGGGTTGCCTGATTGATGCTTTGCGCATCTGTCTTGCCCGCCAATTCAGTGATGGACGTCACAGCTTTTTCGATCGTGGCGACGTCCTCGCGCAATGCCTGGACCCGAGCCGTGTCATCGTAGATCCCACACGGCATCTGGCAGTGAGTGAGCGCCGGCCGGGGTGATGTGACGATGACGACCGCCACACTCGCGACGACGAGCGCCAACAACCGAGTCTGCTCTTCCTCATATACCTCCCCATCTCATTGTAGGTTGATTTGATCCTGTTTCTGGTCATTACCACCTCGAAATGACTTAAAGTGGTCAGATTGGGGGAATGTCCCCATGTATCCTCTCCCCGAACCGGCAGGAGAGGCCGTATCAGGGATCGTGGAAGACACAGCGGTTGAGATCGGGCATCCAAGGTGCCGAGTGCTGTGGGACGGCGATTGCGAGATTTGCCGGCACGTGGCCGACTGGGTGGAGCGGCATGATCGATCGGGTTCATTCGAGGTGGTCCCCTATCAGAAAGTCATGCCCCCGCTCATGACAGTTGAATTTGCCGAGCGGTGCCGCCATTCGGTGCAGGTGGTTCCGGCGCATGGGGACGTGATCGAGGGAGCGCGGGCGATTGCGTTCATCTTGCGGCAACTCGGATGGCCCCGCCTGGCAGCACTGCTTGAATGGGGACCAGCCGGGCTGGTCAGCGAGCGGATCTATCGTCTCATCGCCCGCAACCGGCGTCTCCTTGCCTTCCTGCTACTCAGGAGACCTCTCGCCGACCCGCCGGTAGAGAGGCCAGCCATCGCTCAATCTGACGCCGGTGGCGAAGGATGTGGACGATTGCGTGCTCCAGCATCTGCTCCGCATCGAACTGCTGGTTCCAACGGGTAACGAGCACAGCCTTCTCCAGTTCTTCGTCCCCCCAGCCTTTGATGCTCCCCAGCAGATCAACCATTCGCTGAAAGGCCGCCCAGACGCACTCCATCGCCTCTTCCGGTGTCGTAAGAGTATGGGCATGGGTGCGCCGCCCCCCGTCAGTGCCACTGATGGCATCGTCGATGTAATCGACGTAGACATTTGCCGCACCGATCACGTGCTCCATGATCACGCTGATATTGGGGAACTCCTTGTCACTGAGAGCAGAGTCCGCGAGATACACCAGTTGTGGTATGGGGCGGACAACGTTGTCCAGATCACGCAGAGCACGAGCGTATTCGTCGAGAATTGCCCGCAGAGATCCTGAATACGCGGCCCACTGATCAGAAGAGATTTCGGATGATTTCATCATTTGATATCCTGCGACCCCAAGAGGGGAATCTGGCCCGCCATCGTATAGTGAACGTCTCAGGTTCTGGTTCAGAATATGGTCCAAGTGAGCTCGTGGAACGCTGTTGAGCCTTGCCGAGACAAGGCGCTTGAAACGCTGGCGCGACAGCAGCGACCACCAATAAGAAGTACCCCCGGCCAAAGACCGACCGGGGGTACGGTGTGATGATGGTTTCAAACCCCGGGACAGGGCGTCTCATTCACCATACACTTTGACAGTGTACTTCGCCCAGAAACCGAGGATGCTCTGGCTGTAATAGTCCACATGGTGGATCTTGGTGATTCCGGCGCTTTTTGCGGCCGTTGCGATACTGGCATCGCCGGTGGCGATCAGGCCGAGAATCGACTGGCAGGATCCGGTCCCCATCTTTGAGCTACCGGAGTTGCTGGTGACCCCCGCTGGGCCCTGGACATCGGTGTATAGCGATCCCATGACCGGCGATGCGACCATGGCGCAGCCACTGGCCACGAATGCCAGCAGGCCGATGACCGCCAGCTTCACAAACGGATTCCTCATGCTTCACTCCTTCGGTGCGGGTTGATGTTCTGTTGTTGGTACACACGGTCAATCATAGTCGGCGCCAAAACAAGCTTTCCGGAAGTGACTGTCAAGATCAAATAGCGAAAGGATCGAAATTTTCTTCGGTATTCCACGAAAAGATCAAAGATTGTTTCAACGCCCATCCGCGCATGGTGCCACCGGTCTTCGGACCCGCGTCCTCCCCGGCGGGCACACGGGTCTGAAGACCCATGGCACCACAGTGGCGTGCGAGTTACCGGCGGGAGCGAAGACGCGCGTCGGCCATCATTAAGGCCACCTCGTAGGGGGATTTATTGAGCCGTCGGGCGCGACGATAGATCGACATCAGCGTTTCGCCGATTTGTTCGATGGCATGACCCGTCTTGCGGGCGAACCCCAGATGTCGTCCGGCGCCCTCGATCACCCCTCCCGCATTGACGACAAAATCTGGAGCAAGGAGTATTCCGCGCCGATGCAGAGACGCCGCGATGGCATCCTTCACGAGAGGGTTATTGGCGGCGCCGACAATGGCGCGGCACCGGAGGCGAGTCTGCGAGGAGATGATCCCGCCGAGTGCGCAGGGCGAGAACACATCACATGGCGCCGCCAAAATGCGATCGGGGGACAGAATCTTCACACGCGATCTGGCCCGCCACTCCCGCAGCTTTGCGGGGTTGATCTCCGAGACGGTCAGTTCCGCTCCGGACACCCACAGCCACCGGGCCACGCGGGCACCGATGGCGCCCAATCCCTGGACGGCGAAACGCCGCCCGGCAGGCGATGAACTGCCATAGAGGAAACTCAGCGTGGCCTTGATGGACACGATCACCCCTCTGGCTGTGGCCTCTGCGATGTCCCCCGGACCGGCGCCTGTCTGGGGCTCGACGACGAAACTTGTGTGCCGGCGAACTGCTGCCAGGTCAGTCTCGGTGGTCCCGACATCGGGTCCGGTATAGAAACGACCGCCCAGCCCCTCGATGGCTCGGCCCAGTACTTCGTAAGCCGCACGCCGACGAAGGCCGGGGTGATCGATGATCACAGCCTTGCCACCGCCGGCAGGGATTCCAGCGAGCGCGGTCTTGCGGCTCATGGCATGTGCCAGACGCAGGACGTCTGCCAGCGCTTCGGCTTCGGAACGATAGGCTATCCGGCGGATGCCGCCGTGCGCAGGGCCAAGACGGGTACTGTGAATCCCGATAATTGCCTTGAGGCCGGCGTGACTGTTCTGAACGAAGATGATTTCTTCGAAATCGCCAGTTTGCATCGGTTCGAAAATCGAGAATCGCGTGGGTTTGCGGGTACGCTGATTGACGGTCATGAGCGGGATTCGCCTCCTTTCGGGCGCAGCAATCTACCCGATGGCCATGACAAAGACAACCATGTTGCCCCTCTGAAATCGGACAACTCCTGGCTGGAGCATGTCGGCGCGCTTTTGTGCTTGACCGTGCTGAAGACCTCTCCTACAATCTACACCCAAGTCAGCATGAGGCCGAAGGCGTGGCAGTGAGAATCTTGCGGCGCTATGCAGAGGAATTGAGAGCGTGAGAATGACCTGCACCAGCACATTCCCGACCGGTCTGCGTGAGCAACCCGACGGACAGGAGCCTTGACCCAGCAGGAGGATTATGAATCGCTCTGGATCGAACTGGCGTGTAACGCCCCTGATCGCAGCATGCGCGATCTTGCTGGCGGGTTGCGCCACGATTGCACTCCTCTCAGAGGCGGCCTACCAGCAAACGATCAGTCTCAAGGTCGATACTCTGGCCTTGATGGACAAAGCCATTGAGCCTTACACCCAGCATCAAAGTGAAGTCAGCGATCTTATGCTCATGATCGAGAAGGCGTACGAGTACGCCCGTGGAAGACCGAAGAACGCGATATCGGCGCAACAATGGGAGATTCTCAGGAATCCGGACGGACATCTCGTCGGGGGATTCATGCGCGCATGGCAAGACAAGCAGGAGTTGTCCCGGACGTTTATCGACGATGCGAAGGGTGTTGTGGCGGACGCATTTGACACTATCTCTGCTCTTGAAAGCGGAAAACCCAGGGTGAAGAGCGCCAGGATCGACAGAGGCGGCTGATGTCCATGTTCAATGACGTGATCAGTGCTGTGTACGCGGCTATCAAGAGACTGGCGGAGGATAGCTGGAGCGACCACAAGACCACCGCGATCAAAGACGGCGAAGCCTTTGTGAGCAAGACAAAGGCAGATCTGGAACTCTGGACCACGCAACTTGCCAAGGGAGAATTGACAAGACACGAGTTCGAGTTTTTGTTGCTCGCCAAACAGGAGCTGGCAACCCTTGAGGCGTTGAAACACGAAGGGCTGGCTGCGGCGCGGTTGGCGAAGTTCCGCAGTGCCCTCCTCGGGACTATTGCAGACACGG
>JAGVEK010000449.1 GCA_020058315.1 Candidatus Zixiibacteriota bacterium | reverse complement strand
CAAAGCGAGGCGACGACGTCGTTCTGGAAGAACGAACCGGCAATCTGCATCGCTGGCTCATCGTTCTTGTACTTCTCGGTGAACTCTCGGACCTTCGGCAGCACGGCAGTCTTGTTCTCGCCGGCTTCAGTCAGGTCGAACATGATCTGCCAGGCAGCAGCGGCGCCGGTCAGTTTCGTGCCGGGCTGTACTTGTGAAAGGCGAGCCCTCGCGGCCTGCACCGCGGGAGACCATGCCGGGTTTGATGCATCGGTGGGGTGCTCACGGCAGAAGACGGCCAGGCCGGCACGGTACTGGGCCTCGCTTTGCCCTTCGGCCGATGGCTTGCTTGCCAGGTAGGCGTCCGCTTCCTTCACGACGCCATCAGCCAATGGCCCCCACGCATTGTAGATCGACTTGATGCGCGAGATCGCGCGAACACGCTCGAGACCGTATTCGAACGTTGGGTCGTTCTTTTTCAGGTCACGCATTGCAGCCAGACGCTTGGCTTCGACATCCACGAGGGCGGCTGTGTACTGCCACCCGTACCATATTGTCCGGTTTCTGCGATTGATTTGTAGCTGGCCTGCTGCCCAGCGTTCGAGGCTGTCGATGCTGGGGAATGTCAGCGGGGGACGATCGTAATTCGGCAGTCCGTTGGCGAAGGATCCTTCCTTGGCTTTCTGAGTAGATTCTGCACGAGTCACCAGTGCGGCACATCTCGGATCGGATCGCAGCGATTCCAAGTCCGCATCACCCTTGAGTTGCTCCGGGTCATCCCAGCCCTGATCGACAGCCTTGGTCAGCCATTCGATTCCCTTGTCCACCTGTTTGGTGCGTCCGTAGGCGCACGCGGCGTTGTAGGCTGCCCATTTTCCCGATGGGATCAAATTTCCCTGCCGATTAAATGCAGCGACCGCCTCTTCGGTCTTGCCTTGATCCAGCAACTGATAGCCGGAATCGCTGATCGCGTTGTACTGGGCGATCAGCGCGGCGTCGAACGGTTTTGGCACATCGACTTGCGCCAGCTTAACCTCGCTCGTACCAGACTGCCGGGAGCACCCAAACGCGAGCAGGGCCAATCCCAAGGCCAACAAGCATGAAATACGTCTTCTCATCGTACTACCTCCGGGTTTGAACACCGTGCCAATAAACTGCTAAATCAATCTACACGGAATGGATTTTTCCAACGGAACCGATTGGCCCCTTTGGCAGTCCCAAGCCACAAATAGTCGCCATCGACCACGATCCGCTGCACGAACAGATCCAGCAGGCCATCGTCGGTGGTGAACACGCGCCGTTCATGGGTGGCGGGCACAAGGCGCAAAAGACCGCTGGCTGTGGCCGCCCAGACAATACTGTCCGCCGTGACCGCAAGGTCATAGATATTGTCGTCAGGAAGGATGCTTGGGCTCTCGAATACCTCGACGGGATCACGCCCGGCCAGGTCCACGATAGCGATCCCGCGGTCGGACCCTGCGTAGAGTTTCCGGCCAGTGCTGGTCAGTGCCCGTATTCGGCCTGCCAGAGGGCCTTCGTAGGTGTAATAGCGTCTCCATTCTGGCGTCGGCTTGGCCAAACGCATCAATCCCCGGTCGGTCGCCAGCCACACAACGTCGCTGGTCAGTTCAATGTCGTAGATTCGTGAGTTACGGACTGCATCAGTGGTTGCATGGAAGAGGGAATCCCGGGGAATGTAGAGCCCGTCGATCCCTGATTCTGTGCCGATCCACAGGATGTCACCGTCGAGTGCGAGGGCGTGGACGCGCTCGTCCACCAGCCCTTCGCGGAGACCGTACGTTCGAAAATCCGCGGACCGCCGGTCCATACGAACCAGACCGCGATCTGTGGCCTGCCACAAGTATCTCCCGCCGCGTTCGCCCACTATTCGTTCGATATTGTCCGATGCAAATCCTTCGTTGTACCGCGCCTCGAAGTAGCGCCAGTCTCCGGAAATCGTGTCCCAGACGGTCAGAGCGTTCGCGCCGTCGTAATAATTGGGTCCGCCGAAAAAGATGGCCGCCGAATCGAGAAAGACGGCCTGAACATTGTTCTGGAAGAGTCCCCATTCCTGCCGCATCAATCCGAAGGACGCAGGCGGAATTGTCCAGACGAACTGACCCCAAGTTCCAATCCAACTCGTGCCCCAGGAGTCCTTCACAAAACCCAGAATTTCGTACGATCTGAGTTGCGGATCAGTGAGATAGCCTGACGTTATCGCGTCGAAACCAAACGGCAAGCTCAGCCCGCGCACATCAAAGCGCTGCCAGGGCTGCTCGAGCGAATCTGGGAAATCTCTCGCATCCTGCCATTCCCTGAACGTTGGTCGGTAGACCGAAATGCCGAGGGGAGTCTCGGCCCAAAGTTCGTCAGTGGCATCGTCGTACGCGAGGCGCCGCACGTTATTGGCCGGCAGTCCCTCGGCTGAGGTCAATGCCGGGAGCCAGCGGTCACGGTGGCGATCGTAGCGTGCCACCCCGCCCCGTGTGCCGAAGTACACGTAATCGAGGGTCACGACCGCGGCGTGCACATACCGGACCGATGTGTAGGCCACCCAGTCCCCGGTGAAGTACCGAGGGTTCATCTCCGCGCGCGAGACGGCCACGATACCCAGGGCACAAGCGATGGCCACGAGCACAGATCTCTTCATCCGCCAGCCTCGAATCGGCGCATTGCCTCGACGAGTGCTGCGATGTCATCCTCGGTGTTGTAGAGATGTGGGGAAACGCGGATTGTTCCCTCGCGGAATGACGTGTGTACATTGCACAGGTGTAAATGCTCGTGCATCTCGCGTGTCCGGGGGCCCTTCAAAGACAGAATTCCCGATCTATGCCGCGCGTCGGGGAGCAATGCGGGCTGGTAACCGGACCCCTGAAGGTCCTCGAGCAGGTGGGAAAGGGATCCTTGGATGTACTCCCAGGCAGCCTCCCTTCCGCACTCTTCCAGTATCGCCAGCCCCGCCTCGGCAAACCGGATGGAGAAGAAAGGGTAGGTCCCGATTTCCCAGCGCCGGCCATCTTCGAAAGCGGGTTTGTTCCAATCCTTGAGATCATGGAATCGGTATCCCCAGTCCACGCCAAGCCAGCCCGCCTCGAGTGGTTGGACTTCTCGCACTGGACTGCGGGCGATGTAGAAGAAGCCTGAGCCCGTCTGGCCTAATAGCCACTTCTGAGCCCCACAGGCGAGGGCATCGATTCTTGCCTGCTCCACATCAAGAGGAACCGCCCCGACACCCTGGATCGCATCGACCAGGACGAAGCAGCTACTCGCGTGGCAGAGAGAGGCGATCTCCTCGAGATCGTACCGATAACCGTTGAAGTACTGAACCCAGGACAGGGCGAGAACTGCCGACCTGCGGGCGAGTGCTTTTTCCAAGATGTCCAGCTCGAGATATCCTCTGGGGCAGGGGAGAGGCTCGATCGTTAAATCAAGCCGTTGGGCAATATTCTTTACTGCGTATACCAGCGCGGGGAATTCGACTTCGGGCATCAGTATCCGTTCGCCCTTCCGGAGGTTTAGCCCCCACAGCACCGCGTTCAGGCCATAGGAAGTATTCGGGGCGAACGCCACTTGAGCAGCACTGGCGCCGATAAGGCGGGCAAAGCGGCCCTTGCTGCTGGCGAGCATCGCAAACGTCTCATCATCAACATCGGGACCAGGAGTCAGCCTCCCCCAGCGTTCCATCAGAGACTCCGCCGCGAGCCGGCCCCGTCTGGTGACAGGCCCGAACGATGCGTGATTGAGAAACACGGTTCCCGGACTGATCTCGAATTCGGTCTTCCAGTCGCGGCGTATCGCTGACGATGTCATCTGCAAGGCGGGAAACCCTCCATCTGGCTCAAGCGGGCTACCGGTCAGGATGTCAGCAACCAGCCAATCAATGTCAGTGCGCCGCCCAAGCGCAGGAAATCCACCAGCAGCAGCCAAAACGCATGATCCCACCCGGTGCGCGAAGCGTCAGCAAGACGGGCCGGCACAAGCCCGAACACGTATCCCGCCATCGCCACGGCGAGGCCGGCGCGAGCGCCCGTGAAAGGGATCATCGGCTGGATGAAATCCAGGACGAGAGTGGGGATGATCGCCAGGAATACAAGATTCGTAATAAGAATGAAAGAGATGTTGTTCCAGAAGTGGCCGGCACGGGTCGATCTGCCCGGCTCTGCGAACCATCGCTTCTCGCCCCAGTGCCCCAGAAGTGTCACTGCGACGCCCAGAATCCATGGGGGGACGATTCGAATCAGGGTTCCCAGTCCAATCATTCTCGTGAGTTCCTATAGCCAGCCATTCGCACGGTACCATTGTACAGTCTGCCGGGCGCCCTCGGCGAAGGGAATCTGAGAGCGATATCCCAGCCTCGATTCTGCCTTCGAGATCGAGCAGGTCCAATCGTTCTGCATGAAATCACGCGCCTTATGGCGGTTCAGCTTCGGCGTGAATCCGCCGACCTTCCCGACCCACTCAGCAATTCCGGCGATGGACAGAAGCAAGGGCCCCGGAATCCGGACGCGGACCGCCCATGTTCCCAGTGCGTCCTG
Organism: Candidatus Zixiibacteriota bacterium; assembly: GCA_020058315.1. Taxonomy (GTDB): domain Bacteria; phylum Zixibacteria; class MSB-5A5; order WJJR01; family WJJR01; genus JACRMA01. The sequence goes on along the minus strand of JAGVEK010000449.1, from coordinate 1,036 downwards.
AATCATGTCCTCCACCGATGGCAGATCGTAATGCCGGTCTTCGGCGATGTAGAAAACCTCACCCACAGCCCCCGGAGACGACACGGCCAGCATGATCCCCTCGATCAAATCCGAAACGTGGACCAAAGACAACCGAACCGGCGGCACGCTGAACAAGGGTTTGATATGCCAACTCACTGCCTGAAAGAACCCCAGGACCTCGGTGTCCCCTGGTCCGTACACGGCTGGCGGACGGAGCACTGTTATCGGAAGCCGGTCGGATCTCTCACGGACGGCGATCTCTCCTTCCAGCTTACTCGTTCCGTACGGTGTTGTCGGCGCGTCCGGATCGCGTTCGTCTCTCGGGTGTCCATGGCGGGCAGGTCCGCCGGCGGCAAGCGAGGAGACATAAACAAACCTCTCGATAGCCGGATCGGACTTCTCGGCCACATCCAGAAGATTGATCGTTCCTTCCACATTGGCCACCCTGTAGGCTGCAAGATCTGGCGCCTTGATCCTGCCGGCGACATGAAAGATCCGGCGCGCACCAGCGCAGCCCTTTGCCAAAGCCTCCCGATCGTTCAGATCCCCCTCAATCCATTCGAGGTCGAGGTTGCTTACCCGGCTGCGGTCGGCGCCCTTCCGAATGAGGGCGCGGACCGGGTGGCCCGCCCTGCTCAGGGCGCGCGCCAGATGCGACCCAACAAACCCATTGGCACCTGTGATGAAAACGGGGGATGAATCCTGCATCGGTATGGCTGCACCAGAACCCGGCAACAGGCAAAACCTACTTGACTGTCGCCCCGCTGACGGGTTGCTTGGAACGGACTTTATCCCCATATGGGGGACAGTCCATCGTTTTCGTCGCGCGGTTCGGCGGCCATTGGGGTCGCACAGGAAGACACGCAACGCAACAATCAAACTACGGATACAGCTTTTGGCAACCCCGAAGACCCAGACTCAGAAGAGCACAGTCGATCTGTTTGACAAGTGCACTGCCTTTACAGCCGCGCGAGAGATCATGGCGATGGGGGTTTACCCCTATTTTCGGACGATT
>JAGVEK010000570.1 GCA_020058315.1 Candidatus Zixiibacteriota bacterium | reverse complement strand
GGCAGTAATTCATCTCGTCAAGGCAGAGACTCCATCCGTTGAGCCAATGCTCCAGTTGGTCACGCTGGGCGGAATCGCCGCGTAAGTGGATGAGCACGTCAATGTCACTCGCGGGGCCGGCCGTCCCGTTTTTCGTGCTGCCGATGACGTAGAAGCCGGCCACGCCAAAACGCTTTGGATCGAGCTGTTCCGCGATGCGCTGCACCATATCCAGACGCCAATGCCAATGATCTTGCACGGGCGGTTCACCGGTTTGCCGGGCGGCCGACGATGAGAAGGGCACCGGTTTCGGGAGTGTCAGAACGGCCAGCGCTTCACCCAGGTCACCATTCATCAGGAGCTGCAGCATCATGCCGCCCGTGGCTTGCGGCACGTCGATCAAGCGCACGATATCACCCAACTCCGCGAACTCGGGCAGCGCTTTTCCAAGCATGCTCGGAGAACCCGTCAGGAGTTGCTCATTGAAGATGGTCCCTTGATCGTCGGGATACAGCGGCAGGTAGTGTATGCGCGCCTCCACCAGGTCCTGGAAGAAATGCGTGCCAAAGGACAAATCGGGCACGTAGTTGCCCCGTTTCCTGGCGACCTCGATCAACGCGGCCGTATTGTTGATATCCGAGTATGTCACGTTGACACCCAGTTTGATGTCTCCCCGACTGCCCCAGCGCCCCGGACCCATGAGAATGAACTGACGTTTGGGAAGCAGTTTGTTGAGCTTGCCAATCGCCCGGCCGACGGCCAGCAGGGTCGAGTGCTCGGCCACGTCAACATACCGAGCCGGGTCGACATAGACGATATGGGTGATATCCGTGGCCCGGCCATTGGACACATATCGATTGGCCGAGAACACGATTCTGTCTCTGGGGATATCCTTGGGAATGACCGCGGGCCGAAATTCCGGGCTGTAGCTTTGAGCCCGGCATTGGAGCAGGTAGAAATCGCTGCCGTCCGAAGCAAACTCGATATCGACGGGAGTCTTCAGCGTATCCTCCAGCACGTCGAGGATGGTCCGGATCCGTTTGATGAAGGGTGTATTCGAAACCAGACCGGCGAATGTCACAACCGCCTCGCCATGTAAGAGATCGCAATCGAATCCGCGCGGCTGCAAGAGCTGCCCGTCTCTCACAATTGACACAATCTGGCTGAGCCAGGGACAAGCCTGAGCATGCTCTCTCAGCAAGTCCGCGATTTCGACGGTTTCAAAGGTGTTCTTGACCAGATTGATCAAGTCAATCTTCCTCGGAGAGTACTTCAGAATTTCCTCGACGGTGGCATTGACCCGCAGGTTGGGCTGACCGGGAGCAATGAGAACCGGATAATCGTCCGAGAGCCGGTCAACGGCCCGGGTTCCCAGACCGGGCACGAGACGGAGCAGGCCATCCTCGCGCTGGATGCGCGGGGACCAGCGGAACTCATTCTGGCTGAAGGCGACACCCGCGACGACCGGCATGAAGTAGTCTCCGATGCGGGTACCCACGACCTGCTGGATCATGATGCCCATTTCCTCGCCGAAATCGATCAGCCCTCGTTCGGTGCGGTACTCGATGGGATCCGGTCCAAACGTGGAGGCATAGACCTCGGCAATGGCAGAAATCAATGCCTCGAGCCGCTCGGTCTTGGTTCCCTGATTGGCAAGGAAAAGGCTCTTGTACTTGCCTGAGAAGGCGGCCCCCACGCGATCTTCCAGCAGGCTGGAACTCCGAACGATGAGCGGGGAATCCCCGAAGTCGTCCAAGGCCACGGAAAGGCCCTTGACGATGTCCGGCGGGAAACGCGACCGTTTGAACGCCTGCACAATATGGGGGTACTCCTGACGCACGAGGCTGATCTCTTTGTATTTCTGCTCGTAGATGTCGTCCAGATCGCTGTAGTGCATGAAATCCAGGATGACATCAGATGCGATCCACCATGTACGGGGAATCCTGACTTGAGCCAGCAACGGGTCGTCTTCGCCGAACTTCCTGAGAATCTGGCGGGCCAAAAACAACCCGGCGGCCTTGCCTCCGAGCTTTCCGTGGCTGTTGGCGCCGAAGATCACGTTTTGCACCAGCGGGTAGAAATCCTCGAGCGTGATGAAATTCTTCGCGATGTTGATGAACTCCAGTTGATCCGAGAAGAAACGGCGAATCAGCGCGACTTCCACGCCGCGCTTCGTCGGCGATTGAAGATCAGCGTGACCGGGGCCGAGCTGATGATGGCGGGAGAGCGCGTCCACAACAACCGGCAGCGTCAAATGACGATTGACCACCTGCGTGACGAAGCTCAGCTTGTCCTCCTGGATCCATTTCTGAATGCAGGACAGGATTTCGTCATCCCTCAGGTGTTCCGCTGCGACCAGGAAGGTTTCGTCGCTGATCTCACCAGGGAGGGCGAGCTTCTCGTCGCGGCCGGGGCGGTTGGGGTCATCCGGCATCTCGCTTCCCTCGCTGGGTGGGCTGAGTTGGGTGCCGCGCATCATCAGATACTGAGCGGCATCGATCCCCTTCCAGGAGAGGTGGATGAGCATCCGGTGCGCGATCCGATTGAAGAGGTCGCGGTCCGTCTGGCGGAGCAAGTCCAGCACCACGCGCCATTCGCGCTTTCCCTCATCCTGGAGATCACGCAGCGCTGTCTGGACGCTGTTCGCATTCGCGCGCACCTGCCGGTAGACCAGGAAGTGGCCGAGACGGCTGGCGATCGAGTTGACCAGTCTTGCTTCCTCTTTGAGGAACGGCCCCAAATCCGCGAGCGGCATCTCGTGAGTGTAATAGACTCTCACGGCGCCGGCCTTGCGGTCGTTCACAATGATGTCGGCACTCTGGACCCACGGGGAGGGAGCCCATCCGGTTTCGCGGTAGATGGTACTGTCAAGCTCGATCTCCGCCCGGCAGGACTCAGAGTACTGCCAGCCGGCGGGAATCTCTTTGACGACGGCTTGGCAGATCTCCGGCAGCCCGGCATCGAGCCTGTTGAGGACCGTCTCAACCGCGTAGATGCAGTTGAGTTCCTTGGAGCGCTCTTGCAGGGTCTCCAGGAGTTTCGAGACCGATTCCTTGGCGTTGGTAATGGTCCTTTAACCTCCTGTTGGAAGCAGGGGCGGCCTCGAGAACTGATGCGGCGGCCACTGTCTCCCCTTACTTAAACGCAGGACTGTCATCCATCGCTGGCGGCAGGGATACGATCTGCAATGCCCCGCTCGTCCGCTCTCAGGTCCAACCCCGGTCTTTGCACGCTTGCGCCACGCGGTTGATCGCAATGTAATAGGCCGCGTCCCGCATGAACAGTTTCCGCTTGCCGGCCAGTTCGCTCACAGCGTGGAAGGCGGCAGTCATCTTATGATCGAGCCTCTCCAATACTTCCTTCTTCTCCCAGTAATAGTTCATATTGCTTTGGACCTGTTCGAAGTAACTGCACGTCACACCACCGGCATTGGCAAGGAAATCGGGAATCACAAAGATGTTGCGCTGCTTGATCACCTGGTCGGCCTCCGGGGTGGTCGGACCATTGGCGCCCTCCGCAATCATGATGACCCGTCGCGAGATGTGACCGACATTCTCACCGTTGATCTGGTTCTCCAGAGCCCCGGGGATGAGTATATCGACATCCTGTTCGAGCCATGCGTCGCCGGGCAGAATCTCGTACCCAAGGTTCTTGGCCGCGGTCTGGTCGATCTCGCCGAAACGATCCGTGATCTTCAAAAGGGCATCCAGATCGATACCTGTGCTCTTCTTGAAGGAGTATGATGTATGTTCCTTCTGACTCCAGCAGGAAACACAGATCACTTTGCCACCGAGTTCTTGATACAGCCGGATGGCATGTTGAGAGACATTTCCGAACCCCTGCACGCTTGCCACTGTATCGGCGGGCAGTTTCCCCATTTCTTTGAGTGCTTCGCGCAGCGTGTAGATGACCCCGTAGCCGGTTGCTTCGGCCCGTCCGAGTGAGCCGCCCATGCCGACCGGCTTCCCGGTAATGAAACCCGGCCCTTTATGACCATGAATAGTCTCGAATTCGTCGAGCATCCAGAGCATATGCTGGGCGTTCGTCATCACGTCCGGCGCCGGCACGTCGATGTCAGGTCCGACGTTGCGGGCCATCTGGCGCACCCAGCCACGGCAGATTTGCTGCTCTTCACGGGGGGTCAGGCTATGGGGGTCGCAGACAACGCCACCCTTACTGCCACCAAGGGGAATATCGACCACGGCGCACTTCCAAGTCATCCACATGGACAGCGCACGAACGGTATCGATCGTCTCCTGCGGATGAAAGCGGATCCCTCCCTTGCCCGGGCCCCTGGCATCATTGTGCTGGACGCGGAACCCTCGGAAGATCTTGACCGATCCGTCGTCCATGTGGACCGGGATGCTGAACTGGTACTCGCGAAGAGGCTGGCGCAGCAGATCTCTGCTCGCCTGATCCAAATCGAGAGCCTCAGCGGCCTTGTCGAACTGCGCTTGCGCCATGGCGTACGGGTTGTACGACTTCTCAGTCATGCAATCCTTCCTTTCTGGGCCAAAGGGATTGATGGCTCATACTTTAGAATGTCATCCGTTCAAAAGGGAGTGTCAATGGTTCGGGAATGATTGTGACAGCCCGGAGAAGATAGTGTCGGCGGGCAAATTCATGCACGGTGACAGGATTGTGGTCAGACATGCTCTCTTCTCACATCCAATGGAAACCCCCGGCATATGCCCGGTGTGATGAAATCGTGTGACTGGGTCGCCGCACTCCCAATCAAGAGCCAGTTGTCGGTTAGAAACTGAGTGGAAACTGGAGAGGGGAGGATTTGAACCTCCGAAGGCTGCTGCCGACAGATTTACAGTCTGTTCCCTTTGGCCGCTTGGGTACCTCTCCTTGGC
>JAGVEK010000218.1 GCA_020058315.1 Candidatus Zixiibacteriota bacterium | reverse complement strand
GTCGGCAGCCTTGTCCGCGTGCTGGCCGGCGATCCGGCATTGGTGGCCAAGATCGTCCACCTGTCCAACTCGCCCTTCTACGGCCGGCAGGGGGGCATCAGTTCTCTGCGAGAGGCGGTCATGGTCTTGGGGTTCTACACAATCCGCACTCTGGCCGTCGCCGCCTCCGCATACTGTCTGTTCCGTCGCCAAGAGGACCACGAAGTCGAACAGGAACTCTGGCGTCACTCGCTGGCGGTCGGCATCGGTGCCCGGCTTGTGGCGCGACGCGTCGGATCACGGCAGATCGAGGAGGAGATCTTTCTCGCCGGTGTCCTCCATGACATCGCCAAGCTCGTTCTCCTTCAGGAATACCCGAAGATCTACAAGCCCGTGCTGAAGGAAGCCATTGAATCCGGACTGGGGCATCTGATCGTGGAATCCTCGCGGATGGGCTTCACCCATGCCGATCTGGGAGCGATCATTCTTGAGCAGTGGGGATTCCCGCCGCGAATCGCAGGCATCGTCCGCCGCTACCACATCCCCGACCTGCCATTGTTCATTCGCGAGCGGCAGGGGATCGGGCGGGGGGATCTATCCCTTCCGCACATGGTCTGCCTTGCGCATGAGATGGCCAACAACCTCGGTTACGGATTCCTCGAGCATACTGATATCGATCTGTCGCTTCTCCCGTCGGCGGCGCATCTGCATCTCGACGCGGCCGCCCTCGGAGATCTCTCGCAGGAACTGGTGATGCTGTACTTCGATGAACTGGGTCACTACTCGCAGGCGATGCGGCCTCCCAATGAAGATGGCGCCCAGACGCCACTCTGAACGTCTCGATCAAGGCCCGCTGAGAGCATCCACAAAGAAGACGGTGCGTGCGATCACGCACCTGTCAATTGTGGCGCACAAGGGTGCGTGATTAACGCACTCTGTCAATTGCGGCACACGTAGGGTGCGTGATTCACGCACCGTTTTGTTGTTAGACACTCAAGTGGTCAATTGTCGGCGGGCGCCAAGAAATCCGATGACGAGGAGCAATACGGCCGCCGCCACGTAGAGCATCGTAACACCAGGGGCGCCGGCTGTGATGGACGTGCCGGCATAGTCCAAAGCAGGAATGGCGTTGACTGGCCCAATATACCACCAGAACAGATAGATCACCTCGAACAAGCGGCTCGTCCGGCTCCACGCCCCAAGGGCCAGTGCCAGCGATGGCGCGAATGCCGCTCCGGTCAATAACGCAACCAGCCGTGACCATTCACCACCAATGGCCCATCGTGCGCCCGCGCCGCTGACCAGCAGCAGCATCAGAGTCACGCCGGTGAGCCATGCCGCGAACAACTGACGGCGAAGGGGGTGGGGGGCGGAGAAAACAATCTGGTGGGTGGCATGATGTACCTCACGGTTTCCCAGTGACGCCAGGATCATGACTGGCCAGATCAGAGCGGCCGGAAGAACGAACATGTGGACAGCCTGGCTTGGGATGAGGATTTCGCAGATAATCACGGCAAGCGCCCCGATGCGCCACCACCAGGGCATTGACCGCAGCGCCAGCCTGAGATTCGCAAGCAGGATGCCACCGAAGCGTCCACGTGAACGGTTCCCTGCCAGGGGGGTCAAGTGCACATGTCCGGCAGGAATGCCTGTTGCCAGGGCGGTTTCCGTGCCGGAGATGGTCCACTCTCCACGTCCACCAAACCATCTCCGCAGTCGCGCGAAGCGCGGCGCGCGAACAGCCCTGCGGGAACCACTCCTGCTTTTGGAGGCGTCAAACCGGTCGAACGGAATCGCCGCGGCCAGCGCGATTCCGATCGCGGCGACCAACCAAAACGTCCGGCTCAGAATGAACTCAACAGAAACCGGCATGCCATTCCAAACGAACGTTCCCAGATCGGATACTTTGCCACTGTGGAAGTTGATCCCAAATGCCAACGCGTCAACATAGTCCGGATAGGAGGCACGACATGCCGTCTGCATCGCTTGGGTGAAGTAGGACACCCCGAGAATCTTTGGTCCTCCCAGCATCTCACTCGTAACCAATTGAGGGAAAAGAAAGAAATAGATGATATTCCCCAGAGCACCGCTCAGGAAAGGGATGCACTCGAAGAGGACTGCAATTGCTGAGACCAGCGCGATGGCCGGAAGCATCAGGCTGATGAACGGCGCGATCAACAACAGAGGCTTCATGACCATGTCTTCGCCACGAACCAACTGTAAGACGGCGGCGCCGATGACAACCACCCCGCCGATTAGTCCCAGGACCATGCAGTTCGACAGCCATTTGCCCAATGTGTAAACCGATTTTGGCAACGGTGTCGCGGCAATGATTTGCCCGACCCTCGTTGTGCGGTCGCGGCCAACGGCATTGCGCACAAGGTAGAATCCGATCAGTACAAGAAAGATCGAAGTCAGCATGGACACTTGCGCCCCAATCCAGGCGGAATTGTACAATCCCCGGTGCCCGCCAAGATCGAGCGTTGTGTAACTTGCGCCGTTTGCTGGAACAAAAATGTATGCGACGATGACAGTCGCTACAAGCGTCACCGCAAAGCTGAACCGCCTGATCCGTTCAAAGAAATCAGCACGGGCGAGCTGATAGACGACACGCGCAGTGCTCATATCTTCAGGCCCAAATGTGGCGCGGCCGCCCTCGGCCGCGCAGACACGGGTCTAAAGACCCGTGGTACCAATGCCGCGCTCCGCCTACCCATGAGGCTGCGCCTGAATCCGCTGACGATCCGCCGCGACATGAAAGAGGTAGGCATCTTCCAGCGTCGGCACTGTGTGTGTTGCACCATCTCCCGGTTTGGTCTCGCTGACAATGCGCACATGCACGCCGTCAGCGCGACGGACTGATCCTGTGATGAGGTGCCGATGTTTGGCATCTGCCAGATCGGAGGATGGAATGACCCACTCCCAGACTTTGCCGGTAACGCCGCGCAGGAGGTCTTCCGGTGCGGCGTGCACAAGAAGATGTCCATTGCTGATGAGCGCGATCGTCGTCGCAACAGCTTCGACATCGCTGACGATATGGGTCGAGAGGATCACGATCCGGTCGCCGGCCAGTTCGGAAAGAAGATTGCGAAAGCGCATGCGTTCCTCGGGATCAAGCCCGGCGGTCGGCTCGTCAACGATCAGGAGTTCGGGATCATTCAAGAGTGCCTGCGCGATCCCCACGCGCTGCTTCATCCCCCCGGAATACGTGCCCAGCGGACGCTTGCGGGCCTCACCGAGATTCACGAGCGCCAGAAGTTCAGTCACACGCCGCCGCGCCGCCCCGGCTTCGATTCCTTTGATCGCTGCAATGTATTCAAGGAATTCCACGGCATTCAGATTGGGATAGACTCCGAAATCCTGCGGGAGATATCCGAG
>JAGVEK010000009.1 GCA_020058315.1 Candidatus Zixiibacteriota bacterium | reverse complement strand
GCGGCCGTTTGACGGCGCGCTGTCTGCGTCCAGCGTGAAGCATGCAATCACCATTCTGGGAAGCCTTTTTGAATGGCTGGTCCGTGTTCAGTATTGCGCGTTCAATCCCTGGGATGCGGTCGGCAAGACACTTGTAGTGCAGCAGGACGCGCCCGAGAACATCGAACTCACGCGAGTATTCTCGGCGGGCCAGTGGCAGTTCCTCATGAATCATCTGCACGGCATGGTGCAGACCGATCACATCGGGCGCCTTCGGTTCGCCCTGCCCTTCGCCCATGCCACCGGGCTGCGGCTGTCGGAGCTGGTGGACGCGAAGACTGGCAGGCTCTACACCATGCCGCTCCGGGATGGCACGGGGGTTCGGTGGATGCTGAAGGTTCTCGGCAAAGGCGGCAAATGGCGCGCTGTTCCCGTCCCGGATCGGACCATCGCCCTGCTGCGAGAGTTTCTTGAGCGTCGTGGGCTCGATGAAGACCCACTGGCAAACCCTCCTGACACCGTGCTGATCCCCAGGGTAGGCTGCAATGTAGCCATCTCGCCCAGCGGGCTATACAAGGCCATTCGGGGATTGTTTCAAGATGCGGCTCACGCTCTCCAGAGATCGGGCAAGGCGCACGACGCCAGAGCCTTCGAACGAGCCTCTGTTCATTGGCTGCGGCACACCTGCGGCAGTTTTCTGGGATCGTCGGGCGTACCTGTCAATCTGATTCAGAAGCTCCTTGGGCACGCGAGCGTGGCCACGACCAGCATCTACACCGAATCCGATGAGGAACGGCTATGGCTGGAGGTAGCGGACAGGGAGGAACACCGTGCGAGTTGAGTTCACCACCCGCAGCCGCGGATACGTCCTGACGCTGGAGCGCGATCTCTTTGGCGCATTCATCCTGTATCGCCGATGGTTTGGCCTGCACAATCGGCGCGGCGGGATCAAACAGCAGATTTTTCTGGATCAGGACTCGGCCCTTCGCGAATTCCAGCGGATCGAAAGGACCCGGGCGCGGCGCGGGTATGTTCCCGTATCGGATCGGTCGCCCGCTCCGCCGCATTCATCGGCCGTGTTCAGCGGCACAGGTTCTCTGGCGGTCGACTGACTTCATCCTCATTACCGCCACGTCGACTGGAAGTACTCTGACGGTCGACTGATGCAATCTGCACCAGGGAAGATTGTTCTCTGAAAGTGCTCTAGCGGTCGACAGTTCTCAACCCGCATAATTCATGGTCCGCTGGCAGTCGGCTGTAGGTCGACTGTATGCCATCACGGTCACGTCGCAATCCCGGACAGGGCACGCGCGCCGCATCACCGATAAATGTGCTGCAACGCCATGATTTTAATGGCGGTCCGGCTACCCGATCCGCAGGCCCCGAAGTTATCGCAGAAAAATCGCATTCTTGATAATGGCAGTTATCATGAATGGCATACGCGCCAATTTCGGGCAACGCTGTCGTCTTTATTTGCGCGACAGCAACAAGTCCCCTATCGTTTGCGATTCCGCAAGAAATCTTGAACCTATCGCCCATGGATGTGAGACCCGACGACGCAATTCAAGCCTACCTGAAGACCGGCGAGCACGATCCGATGTTTTTTGCCTGGCCCGGAAACGGCGTCCTCGACAAGTCACGGATCGGCACTGCAAATCTTCGAGACGCGCTCATCGCCGAGGTATTGCGGCGGACCGAAAACCAGCAAGGTCTGGCCATCCCCGATGGCATGGATCTCCATCAGTTTTCGCGGCAGAAGTTCGGCGCAATGGTGAAGGGGCTCTTCCCTCGGTCCGAGCAGGAGATCGTGCTGTCCGTGCTTGAGCGCTCTGTCGTGTTCCTGACGCCAGAAAATATCGTATCGGTTCTTCGAGACATGACCTGGCTCGGCACGGCATGGGACCTGGCGAACCTTTATCTGGCTAGCTGCTCGGCGGAACTGCTTGCGGAGGATGCCCCCCAGCTTCTCGGGCTCGGTATCGGAACCACCTGCTATGTCTCGACTGACTATTTCCATACCAAGAACCACTTCGAGGATTACGTGCTTCATGAGGCCGCGCACGTTTTTCACAACTGCAAGCGGGCAACCTTGGGGCTGCCGTCCTCACGTCGCCGGGAATGGTTGCTCGAGATCGAGTTTCGGAAACGCGAAACCTTCGCCTATGCCTGCGAGACTTACAGCCGGATTCTCGAACTGGGCGTTGATCAGAAACATCGACAAGAACTATTGGCGGAATTGGCGCTGAAACCATTACCCGGAGATGATCGCGTCGACGGCGAAGAGTATCTCGACATTCTTGGCGAAGCCGTGGCAGTGCGCAATGGCTGGAAACGCATTCTCGGTCGCTGTTCACCTGATATTGATGAGTCGGTACAGCGACAATTGGGTTCTCCGAAGCTGCCGGCAGGTGGTGAATGAAAACCAGCCAATTGGCATATATGTGCAAATGCTTTGCACCGCTTCCGGCACTACGCCTGTCCGCCTATCGCTTTGGAAATCGAAAAAACCGGCTTCAGCCCAGATCCGAAGCGCGCAATCGCATCACGCTGGTCACGAAGCTCGCCATAGGGCAAGTATCGGAAATTCAGTTCTTCGATTTTGGAAAACGCAGGTCGCCGGATCTGCTGGCGGACATCGATTTCGCGCCCATCAGGGGCGACGAGAAACAAGCCTTCACAGGTATTGAGCTCACTGCCATAGGCCAAGTCGAGCAAGCGAACGATGCCAGAGTAGATTGATGTCGTATGCTCGACCTCGAATGCGGCGACTGCATTACCCGATTTTCCCTCCAGCCAGATTACGTCAATGAGCCTTACCGCGTCGGCGCCAGGCGAGTTGGTCAGAGTGTCGGGAAGCGCGGTTAGGCAACCATCGCTCAGTTGGCCATTTCCGTAAGCACGGCTGCGGTCGTTGGCCGCGACCCAAACCGCGAACCCAAGTGCAATACCCAGGTCTCTGAGCCAGCCTTGCACCTGAGTATGAGTTTGATCATTGTCTTCCGCAGATGCGAATAGCTTTCGCTGGGCGGCCGTTTCCTCCCGGACCTTCGCCAAATCTTTCTGCCAGGCAAGTTCGGCTTTCAGGTCGCCGTCTCGTGGCGGTGCCGGGTACCGCGCCGAGCCAATGTCAAATAAAAGGCCGGCGATTGCCCCCAGATCATTTGAAAGCAGTTTTCGATGCGTGGCATTCAATCCCACGATGCCGTCTCTCATCGCCAGGTAATGATCCCAGCGTCCAAGCTTGACCTTGGCGCCGGTAAGTGCGTTGTATCCCTTGACGATTGCGGTATTAAACGGTGGCATCAAGGTCGGATGAATGAAGTAAAGCAGATTGGCGACGGCCGGCCCAAGTCCCTTGATGCCAAGCGAGTCTATGCGTCGAATTGCTTCGATAATTGGCTCTGCGCTGTTGCAGCAATTGCAGGTATGGAGCAATTGGGCAAAGGCTCGCTGGTTTTCTGCGCTCTCATAGATATCGGGAATGCGCAGTTTGGGCTTCCAGAGAAACGCATGATCCGCTCCCCGGAAGATTTGGCGCTGCTCCGCGACGGAACCTACCACCGTTTCGAGGGATGATCCACGATAGGCGTTTCCAAAACTGCCCGCCTCGATATCCTTTACCACTTGGCCAATCCCGCGACGAATGGACCGAAAGTTCTTCAATCGTTCGGTCCATAGAAACCACGTCGAGTAGGTGCTGTGGAGATCTTCCTTCCAGCGCAGTATGAGCATGCCTATCGGATCAGTCATGGTTGTGAGCGCGTATGTAATCTGCACGATTATCCGCGATAAATTGCCGGGAAGCCTCCAATGAAATATGCATGTGACTACATGTTCTTTGCTCGGTCATCGCCACGCCTCTAAGAGTTAGTCATCGATCCGCATCCAGCATCCAGCATGCAGAACGGCAGAGCGGTGTCGTGAGCATCAGAGACATAGTCGCGACTGAAACGAAGAAGCCCGCACGCCGACGGGCTCCAAGTATTCCACTCTCCAACCGATTACTTTTTCTTCGCAACCTTCTTCCCTGTCACCGCGGCTTTGAATCCCGCACCAGCCGTAAATCGCGGGACCGTCGTTGCCGCGATTTTGAGTTCCATGCCCGTTTGCGGATTGCGGCCAATGCGTGCGGCGCGCTTCGACGACTTGAATGTGCCGAAACCGACCAATGTCACGGTGTCGCCTTTGGTAACCGCTTTCGTGATGCTTGCGATCAAGGCATCGAGTGCCTTACCGGCAGCGACCTTGCTTAGATCGGATGCGGTGGCAACGATTTCGATTAATTCGGACTTGTTCATGGGTTCTCCTTGGGGTGGTTGTTCGAGGCTAGATGGTATCGCAATCGGGTCATCCGCTGCGTGGCCTGATGGCTCAGCGAGGCCATTCCCCCGCGCTTGCTCAAGCAGCGCATGATGGTCACGCTTTCAGATTGCCGTTCCTCCCCGCATGGCCGCGATACAGACATCGAGCCGAATCAGCGAAACATTGAATTTCCGCTTGACTCTGAAGTCAACTCCAGGGTTTACGCTTGCATCGTGACATGACGACCGCGCTGCGGACCGCCCGATGTCATCCGCCTGAAAGGAACCTGAAAATGACCATCAAACGCAAGGTTGAAGTCTTCAGCGCCGGTTGCCCGGTCTGCGAGGACGTGGTTGCACTGGTGCAGCGCCTGGCCTGTCCCTCGTGCGGGGTGGAGGTGCTGAGCAT
>JAGVEK010000126.1 GCA_020058315.1 Candidatus Zixiibacteriota bacterium | reverse complement strand
GAAACTGCGCGCCAAGAAGAACGCGCGCATGCTCGAGAAATTCCTCAACCAGCAGGCTGATGATCAGCTTCTCTCGGCGCGTCCTGATGTTCAGGATGAATTGGCCGCGATCAAGGAGAAGCTCAATAAGGCGATCGGGATACTGAAGAAATCCCGCATGGCAAAGGGGCGGCGGGGCGCCGAGGCCTTGTATGTGCTCCCGTGGTACATGATCATCGGGCCATCCTCCTCAGGGAAATCAACCGCGATCCGCAATTCCGGTTTGCACTTCCCGCCCGTGGATCCCGATTCCGAAGATCCGGGGAAAGTCAAGGGACTCGGTGGGACACGTAATTGCGATTGGTGGTTCACCAACGAGGGGATCATTCTCGACACGGCCGGCCGCTACACGCTATCGCCGAATGCCCAGGAAGACCGGGAAGAGTGGTCCAACTTCCTGAAAATGCTGCAGAAAGTCCGGCCGCGCGCGCCGATCAATGGCCTGATTCTGGCTGTCTCCGCCGACGAACTGTTGCATCAGGATGCCGATGGGATCGAGGCGCACGCCCGTGCCATGCGCAGCCGCATTGACGAATTGATTGTGAAGCTCCAGGTTCTCTTTCCCATCTACATTGTTTTCACAAAGTGTGATCTGATTGCCGGGTTCGTTGAGTTCTTCGGTGATTTCTCCAAGGCGGAACGTGAGCAGGTTTGGGGATTCACACGGAAGTACGAGCCATCCCGGCGGCCGCTGCGCGAGGAGTTTGAGCGTGAGTTCGGACTCTTGGCCGGTGTTCTGGAGAACCGGCGTTCCCGTCAGCTGGCCGGCGAGATGCGCCCCGCCCAGAAGCGCGGGACCTATCTTTTCTCAGTTGAGTTCGCCGCGGCCGGACAGAAGCTCGCCTCGTTTGTCGAAGCGCTCTTCCAGCCGAATCCATATCAGCAAAATCCGCTGGTAAGGGGATTCTACTTTTCCAGTGGCACCCAGGAGGGTACGCCGATCGCCCAGGTCATGGAGGCGATGCAGCGCGACTTCGGACTGGTCTCCGACTTCATGGCGCAGTTCGAACCGGTGAAAGAGACCAAAGCCTACTTCATCAAGGATCTCTTCCAAGAGGTCATCCTCCCCGATGAGGCCAAAGTCTACCCCACGACCAAGTCGGCAAAGCGCCGCAGAACGCTGCGTCTGGCAGCGATGATCGCGCAAGTGGTTGCCTCCGGCCTGCTCATGCTGGCTTTGGGGGCCTCCTACATGAACAATTGCGCCCACAACGAAGAACTGGCGCGGACCATCAAGCGGGCCGCCGACGCGACAAGCGCGCAGTTCAAACCTTCGGTCAGCACACTCAACAGTCTCGACGAATTACGCGAGGAACTGGACCGGGCTGAATCCGGCGTTCCCCTGAGTCTGCGCTGGGGGCTATACAGCGGGGAAGCCGTCAGACGCGCCGGGCTGGAGACATATTTCAGTCGCTACCATGATATTCTGGTGGCGCCGGCGGCGCAAGCCCTGGCAGTCAAGCTTCGGATGCCTCTCGATCCGTCCGCGCCGCCTGCGGTCGTTACAGCATATTACAAGACATTCACTGCGTATCAGATGCTGACTGTTTCGTACGATTCTACATCGTCCACCGTCGGCACTCTCAGAGATCAAGTTGATTCTGTCTTCCATCCCACCATGGATGCGGACGCGTTCCGGCAGTTCATGCGACTGACGGACAAGCAGATTGCCTATTACTGGAAGCACCGCCCCGACGCGACCATCCGCTCTCTTCGGGCGTCATGTGACCAGTCAGCTCTCGACTTTGCCAATCAGCAGATGAACAAGCATTGGTCGCTTCCATTCCTATTCAACGTCATGATTTCCGAAATCAACAGTGACGATCCCGACTTCTCGTATTCGGAGGCTGCTCCTTCATCCACGAGGCTGACAGGGAGGGTGACGGTCGGTCGCGCGTTCATGAAAGATGTTTGGGAAAAGAAGGTTCAGCCACAAATCCAGCGCATGCCCGATGAAATCGCGGGTGATCCGATGAAGAAGGCGGCTTACGCCAGCTACACTTCCGATCAGATTCGGCAGCGCCTCACGGAGATGTACGTCACGGAATTCATCGACTCCTGGCGGCAGTTCATCCGGTCGGGATCACTCTCGTCCTTCCGCGATCTGGATGATGCAAAGAACGGTCTCAAGGACTTCGCGGCGGATAATTCACCGATTCTGGTGGTTCTCAACAGAGTGTACGAGCAGGCCGACCTGAAGGATCTGGATAAGGCGTCAGCGAAAAAGATCGAGCAGGAATTCGCTCCCCTGGGCCGCTTCCTTGGCCTCAATCTTGCAGCGGGCGCTGAGGCCGGTAAGAAAGAGTATTTCAATCTCTTCGGACAATTGGCGGGCAAGGTCAAAGACGTTCAGGGACGCCTGGAAGGCGGCGCGCACTGTTCTGACGCACTCAGGGATTTTGGCCGGGATCTGGACGACATCTCTGATGGGGTGAGCAAACTTCTCAGTCAGTCAGATTTGGCCCGAGAATCCGCCACGCTGCTTTCCGAACCGATCGAGGAGGCTCGCCGTGCGGCTTCCAGCGGCGCCTGCACTTGTCTTGATCAGGCGTGGAAATCACGAGTGTTCGACTCCTACAACAGCAGCATGTCATTGCTGTATCCATTCAACAAGTCAGATGAAACCGGTGTTGATCTCGCCAATATGGTGGATTTCTTCAGCAAATTCTTCGATTTCGTCAGTGCTGAATTCGGAAGCGGCTCGGAGGCCGCTCCTCCTGTTTTTCGAGACGCGATCGACAAGGCTCAGCGAATTCGGATGGTTCTCGGCAAGGGCCGCGACAAACTCCGATTCACTCTGAGGGCGGACGCGCAGAGCAACAAAGGCCTCAAGCTTCTGCGGTTCAAGTACTCGGGTGCGCAGGATCTCGAATATGTTTCCGGGACGCCGTATCCTGTGGAATACGTGTGGCCGCAGGTCGGTGATGGCAGTTGCGAGCTCCAAATCGAATCAACGAAGAACGGCGTTTTCTTTCAGCCGAAAAAGTACAGCTCAGTATGGGGCATTTTTCATTTGATGGATCAGGCTGAAAGATCCGGCTCCGAACTGACATGGACTTTCCAGTCGCGAGGCGGGGAGACACAAAAGGTCGTCCTCATCATGGGGGGGCCGGATGCAGAATTCATCCTGAGCCGTGCATTCCTGCAATTTCAGTGCCCCCAGTCTGTGTGCCGTTGAGAAGAGTGCCCACGGAGCAGAGGGATGAAACAATTCGCAGGGATCCTGATGAGCACCAAAGCCGTATACTGGACGATAAGAGTGTTCTTGGAGACGTAGAACTCATTATGGCAGCACCACTGGTCGGTTTGTTCGGAAAGCTCCCGTCGCACCCAGATTTCGTGCGCATGAATGCGGGCAGTCCTCTGGCACGCGTGTTGGACACGTGGATGCAAGAGGGGTTGTCTTTAATGCGCACACAAGTGGGAAGTGGCTGGGAGGCGGCTTTCGACCGGGTTGCTCCGGTGTTCTTCGCATTCCGTTCCAAAGATCCATCCGAGGTTTTGGTCGGGGTCTGCCGTCCGGGGCGAGACCGCGGCGGGCGTCGTTACCCGTTCCTGGTATTCGCCCATGTCCAACTGGGGCGGGGCGGCGCCGCGTTTCATGTTGTCCCGCAAGGGTATACGCACTTTCTCAAGGCAGCGCGACGAATGGCGGTGGTTGATTGCGCTGATGGCATCGATAACCACCGGGCGGCGCAGATCATGAATCTGGCATCGATTCTGCCGCAGAATTTGGTGGAATCACAGCAACGCTTCGACAGATATTTGAACGATGTAACGATGGAGTCATTCTGGCG